>DATJEQ010000403.1:0-21897 GCA_035496495.1 Polyangiaceae bacterium | reverse complement strand
TCTCAGAAGCGGTTACGCGAGCTGGCCCAGCGCTCGCAACGGATCGTCGAGCGGCACAAGGGGCTCGATGTGAATACCGCAGGTTTGGGCGAAACCCTGACTCCAGCAGCGCAGGCGTACATCGATGCTTACGACGCGGGGGTCAACAAGGCGGCGGCGCTCGATCTCGCCATGGCGAAGGGGCGAGCCAGCGTGGCAGATCTGAACCAGCGTATTCGCAGCTGCTTGGTCTTGGTCCGTCGCGCTGTTCCTGAGTACGATCTGGCTCAAATCGACGGCACCGTCGATCGGCCCGATCGGCTGATCGCCAACGCCACACAGATTGTCGCGCTGCTCACCCAAGCGGGCGATGGGGTGCGGCAGTCACAGAGCGTGATTGAGGCGCTGCAGCAGGCGGTGCTGAAGGCGGAAGAGCAGTGGGCACAGGCGCAGGTGGCTCGGGTGGAGCTGCAAAAGGCCCAAGGCCTGACTCGCGAGCACGCGCTCGTGTTCCACCGCGAACTGGTCACCTTGCGTGGCGTGTTGCGTGCGCTCCTGGGCACCCACCACTTCGACTACCAGATGCTGCGCACATCGCGCGTCATCAAGGGTGCGGCCATCGAAGACGACGGTGCGCAAGAGGTAGTCGAAGCGCCAACGGATTCTGCCAGCCATGGGGTAGCGAGCGACGTGGCGAGCGGCGTGTCAACCAACGGCGCATCAACGAATGGCGCGTCAACCAACAGCGCATCAACCAGTGGCGCGCCGAGCAACGGCGTGTTGATGAACGGCGCGGGCGTCGGGGTTGCAACGGGGGTGACGGCGTGAGGTTCGTGGGCAGGGGCACGGTGGAGTTTTCTTGTTTGGCCACCGTGCCTCTGTCGCCTTTCAACACTGCCGCAATCACGCGTCGGGTGAGTGACCGGTCGCGGCATTTGTGCAACCAGATAACTAGTAGTTACAAGTGGTTACATCACTACCTGTACTTTTGAACAGGGTGAGTTACCTTTCACCTGAGTCATGAAGACGGCGCGCTATCGCATGAAGTTGAGTGAGATCCCGGTCGATTTCTTTGCGGATCCGGATGGGGAGTGGACTTACGAGGCGCTGGTAGAGGCTTCGGGGTTCGACGGGGAAACGCAAACGGTGTGCATTGGTGCGCTCACTGCGCCGTTCGAAGGGCACCCTGAGGGCAGCGCGGTGATCACGATCACTCAGCGTCGAGGTCGTTCCGTGGTGATCGTTGAATGCGATCGGGTGGCGCAGACTTCGCCCGCTGTAGCGGTTGTAGCCAGCGCAGTTGCTTGAGTTTGTCACTCGAACTCTAGGCGCCAGCGAATGTCGGCGCCTAGATTGCCGAGGGATGAACTCGAGATGTCATTGACGTTGTCGTAAGACCCTTCGACGCTGACCTTCTTGTTGAGCTGCCATTCCAGGTTCGAACGCACCTCGCGCGAATCCGTCAGGCCGCTGGTTACCAATGCGCGAATGCGATCGGAGAGGCGCTTGCCAATGGTAACCGTGGGCTCGGTTTGTCCGGTGCGCGAGGAATACGCGCTGCCGAAGTGAAATTCGTCGATCACGGGAATGGCGGAAGTGACGGCTTCATCCGCGCCCGACAAGGTGCCCAGCGCTTCCAATGCCACGCTTTCCCCCAAGCGGGCGGATTGCGCTTGATCGAGCTCGGCGCGCGTCAAACCCAAAGTCAGCAACAGGAAGATATCGTCTTGTGACAGCTCAGGTGAGCTACTCAGATCGACGCGCAGAGTATCGGCGTCACCAAAGGCATGGAGCGTGATCAGCCATTGGCCGCCTGTTCCGCTTCCCGCGGTGGTCTCGGTCGTCGAAACGTTGCCGTAGCGCCGGTACTCAGTGACCGCGGTGACATCCACATGGGGAGCGATCTGGGTTGGGTCATCAAACTCGACGCTGCCCTCTCTGAGTTCGAAGCTACTGCGTCGCATGCGAATGTGACCACCGGGGTCGACTCGTAGTCGACCGCGTGCCCCAAAGCGCTGATTGGTGCCAGAGAGCGTGAGCTCGGAACTATCTAGATGTAAATCTGCATCGAGCAGATTGTTGTCAATACGTAAGGCCTTTTGCGCGTGCACGCCCACATCGAACGAGAACATGTCGTTCTCCGGATCGTAAGCCTCGAAGTGAGTTTGCTTGCCACGCTGAGTCAGATTCACGATGTCGGCGCTCATTGTGACGGGCCGCGTGTAGTGGAAGGAATTCAGGCGGATGTCCCCGGTAATTCGTGGCAGATTGGCTTTCCTTTCGTCCGAGGTGGCCTTGCGCTGCACGTCCAGATCCGCGTCGAGATTCAGGCTGACGCCGTCGATGGGTGCGAATGTCACATTGCGAATCGTCAAAGATCCGGCTGCGTCTCCCAGCTCTGTGCCGCGGAGCGGCGCGCTGCCACGCAGGGCCACAGTGCCCCCCCCCACGCTCATACTGGCGCGATCCACGCGCAGTTGCCCCGTGGTCAACGCGAGTTGAACCTGGACGTCATTGATGCTCAATGGGCTGCCGCGCAGCTCCAGCGAGCCATTCTTCAATTCAACCTGCCCGTCGTAGTTCAGATGATTGATGGGGCCCGTCAAGTGAAGCTTACCATAAACATCGCCCTGTACCCGCTCGACACTCGGCAGCAGATCGGCGAATGCGGCGAGTGAGGTGGGAGCAAGAGCGACGGCAAGATCGGCATTCGGTTTCGCGCCCATGTTGTTGACGGAGCCCTCGACTTGCACGGTAGTGCCCTTGAGCGTGGCGGTGCGCACAGTCAGTGGCAAAGAGGGAACCTTGAGCTCTCCTTTTGCCAACGTCAGCTCGGTAGCCTGACCCAGCTGCAAACGCAGCCCGCCGTAACTTGCGGACAACGATGAGATCGCCGCACTGGCAGAAGCCAAGCCCGGCGCGTCCATCGGCAAATCCTGGAAACGGAAATTCGCACTGAGCGTGCCCATCAAGCGCTTCTTGCTGATGTCGAATCCGGAAAGACCCCCGAGCACTCCAAGATCGAAGCGGTTGAGCGAGACGCCGCCGGTCAGGTGCTTATGGCGTTGGCGCGTGACCGTGAGATCTTCTAGACGCACCGTGTCGCCGAAGAGCGACCCTTGGATGTGGAAAATCCCCTGTGCAGCGTCCGCGTCATATTCTTTGTGATTGAACCCTGGAGATTTCGCTCGTCCGCAAGACGTTTTCAGGGCGGATGCTGTTGCGGCCTGCGACTTGGGCGTCAGCTCGATGCCGATGCTGGAGCCGGGCAAGGTGGTCGCTCCAATTTTTACCGGACTCACTTGCACGTTGGCGTGCGCCGCCACCTCATCCAAAGTGCCGGTAGCCTCCACCACCGCACCCAGTTCCCCTTGAGTCATGTCAGAAAGCAGGCCAAGGGATTGCAAGTGTCGCAGTGGAATACTGCTCGCAACGGCGTTGGCCTGCAGCTTCCCCCCCAAATCGACATGGACACTGCCCAGGATGCGCCCCGTTCCTTTGGCCAGCAGCAGGCTGGGGAGATCGAGCTTGAACCCCAGATGGCCGGCATCCGGGTCCAACCAGTTGAAGCTGAAGCGCGAGCCGCCTTGATCGTAGTGCTCGCCGAACACATCCAAGCTGGTGAAATTCGCCGTGCCATTGACCTGCAGATTGCCGCCCTTACAGGGATCCTGCTTCCCCCCCAATACGTAGCGCACGGCGGCCTGCGTCTGTGTGACCCCAGAAACCTCATTCCAGCGTGGGTCTTCGTCGAAATGCCACATGGAAAAGAAGTCCCTTAAATCCATGTGATTGCTGCGCACCTTCGCTTCGGCGAGCACTGAGGCATCGGTGTCAAAATTCAGCTCACCGCTGTCGATCACGAAGTCGCTGTTGTTCTTGCTGGCTTCAAGATTCGAGAACTTGACCTTCAAAGGTTGGAATTCAACCAGTGAGTGTTTGATGTTCCCAAGCGGAAAACCACCGAACTCAAAGCCTTGTACTGCGAGCGAACCGGTTAGCAGCGCCGTTTTCATTTCCCCGTGCATGGTGACCCCAACGCTGGCCTTGCCCTTCATGGGTATGTCGAGCAGCGGAGAAATATCGGCGAGATCGAGCGCACTCTGATCACCCACATCCAGTGCAATCCAGTTGTTGAATCCCACCTTGACCGAAACATCCATCCGGCTTGCGCCGAATTCAGCGTGCGTGTCGAGAAACTGAACGGAGTCCGGTCGCACAGCGAAAGTGCCGCGCACGGTGGCGTGTTGGACGCCAATCACATGGCGTCGCGCCGGGTCGTGCACGGAGCGATCGAAGATTTCAAAATTCCGTGTGTCCGCGGCCAGCTCACCCGCCATGCTGGGTGGATCCAAAGTGCCGTGAAAATCCGTGATGCTGGAATTGACGAGATCCCAATTCACAATGGTTTGATTCGTCACTCCCACGTCGCGCATCAGCGCGGGGAACAACAGATTGCGGTTGTCCCCTCGTTTGACGCTGATCGTGGCGCCTGGGGCGAAGGGATCCACGTGAATATCGCGCAAATCCACGCTGCCGTCAGCGTAGCCGGCCTTGATGTGCGAGGAGTCAATGCGGTCGGCGGCCAGACGAATGTCGCCGTCGCTGTGCTCCACCAGCGTGTAGCGGTCGAGTTGCAGCCACCCGCTCTTAAATCGACCGCTCAACTCGGGCAGCTTGGTGTTGCCGCTGTAGCGCACATCCGCCGTCAAACCGACCCAACCCTGGAAACGCAGGGGTATGAAACGGCTGACGATTTCGCTGGGTACCCGAGTCAACACATTGCCGTCAATGTGTGGCGGTTTGCCTTCTTGAGGCACAACCCACATTTCCGAAAGGCGTAACGCAACGCGCTCGGGTTGCTCTGCCGAACCTTTGCAGGCGGCCTGGGTGTTAGCAGCCGGGTCGAAATCCGCCGCCCCCAGCAGAGCGAAACGCCGCATGAGTAAACCCGCAGAACTGATTCGCGCGCGCATCTCCAACTGGCACAACGCGTCCTCGTACACGCGCGGCGGCGAACTATTTGCCGAATCAGGTGTGGATTCCTTGCTTGGAAATGCAGGCAGTTCTTCGCGGATCTTGGATGCACCCAGCGCCAGTGAGATTTCGAAGGCTGGGCCGGCCTCCGCGTAGACGTCGAAATCGAACAATCCAGTTTCAATCTGTGTGTTGTTGATGCCCAGCTTCACCTGAGCGTCTGTCACTGCGATTGTAGTAAACGGTGCATGATCTGTGGAGGCACGCGGCTTGTTGCCGTTCGATTTAGGCAACACGTAATGGACGTTTTGCACCTTGCCGTCCTGTAGCTTAAGATCGAGCGTTAAGTGATCGATGATGATGTCGCCCGCATCGAGTTTGCCGGCCAGGAGAGGAAATAGACGCGGCCTCACTGCGATACGCGTCGCCGTTGCTGCCGGTTTGCCGGGATCAATGCTGTCCACCGAGACATCGGCCAGTGCGATCTCCATTGGCCAAAGCAACACTTCGGTGCGGTAACTGGCGTGAATGCCCAGCAGCTGATTGGCAATGCGAGCGGTTTCCGTGGCGGCCCAGGTGTGCACGGCTTCTGAACGCACCAGAAACCCGGCGGCGAGCGGCAGCGCCCCAACGAAGGCCAACACCGCGCAGATGAGCCGCGCGAGCAGGCGCCCGAGGTCGAATCGGGAGCCGGGCAGCTGGAGGGAAACGCGGGCCATTGGCGAAAAAACAGCCTAGCTTGGCGGTCTATTCGGGGCTTGTTTTCGACCGGACAGTCGGTGAACTACTATACGTTAGTATAGTATAATCGACTGCGGGGACCCAAGCCGGTGTCAGGGTGTTCAGCGGCTTTCACGTGGGGGGCTTTGGCAGCTTGGCAAGCTCTTTCAACAGAACGCGTGACGCCAGCGGTGCCGCTAATCCGGGCAAGCCCTCTTCTGGTGCGAGCTGACCGACCAAACCGAACAGCAACGCTAAGGTCCGCTCTACGTAAAAATACCCTTCGGGGTACTGCACCGAACGCATGACATTGCGCATTCGACCACGCAGTTGATGGAAGCCCGACAGTTGCATTGTCGTGTCGCGGTCGATGTTGGCGAAATTACGGATCTTCACTTCAGCGAGCGTGCGCAGGTATTCCTGACCGACTTGCTGGAGCAAGTCGCGATCCCCGTGTTCAGCGACGAAGCCCATCATTTCGATCCCGCGCAGCACCAGATCTGGATTGCGCGTGAGGCCGCCCATCACGACCGTCTTCATTCCTTCAGCCAACGGAACAGTGACTTCTTCCACTGCACCGAAATCCAACATCACCAATTTGGGGCCCGGCTGCACCAAGAAGTTCCCGGGGTGAGGATCCGCATGGAACACGCGGTACTCGAGCAGCATCGTCACGTAGCAGTCAACCAGGATTCGGGCCACCGCAGTAGAGGAAATGCCGTGCGCTTTCAATGCCGCCAGGTCGCTGATTTTGTCGCCCGCCTCGAAACTGAGGGTCAGCACGTTACCCGCCGAAAGATGATCGATAACCTGTGGTAGAACGACGTCTGTTCGATCTCCTAGGAGCGTTCTCACTCGTTCGAGATTGGCGCGTTCATGTTGGTAATCGGTTTCGCGTTTCAACATCGCTTCCAGTTGATCCACGACGCGCTCGAACTTCGAAACTAACACGAAAAACCTCGCGACCGGCAGCAAGAGCCGGAGCACCGCGAGATCGCGTGCAATGGTGAGCTCAATATCGGGGTAGAGGATCTTCACTGCGACCTGCTGCCCCTCCTTGGTTTGTGCGCGGTGCACTTGGGCCAGAGAGGCGGCAGCGATGGGCGTCTGTTCGAATGTGGCGAAGCGGGAAAGCGCGTCGTCGCCGAATGCTTCGCGCAGGCGCTGCTCCACCTCGTGAAAAGGACGCGGAGGAACAGCGTCTTGAAGTTGCTCCAGATGCTCAGCGTAGGCCTTGGGCAAGAAGGTCCCCAGTACGCTCAACACTTGGCCAAGCTTGATGTACACCCCGCGCAGGCGAATGAACCCACGGGCGAGGCGCCTCGCGTTGCGTTCGTGCACCGCTACCCAGCGCTGCGCGACCCAGCTGCTCAGGATGCCGCCCAAAATACGGCCCAGCGCCCACTGCCAAGCGTAGCTGGCTGCGACGATCGTGAACAAGAGCAGTGCGCGGAAAGAGCGTGCCAAAGCTCTGTTCAGCCTAGCGGATCTGGCACAGAGCGCGAGACTTCTTCAATGGCTTTGCACTGGGCGGCGCGGTCACGCTAATTTGGCGCCATGCCTGAGTTCATTTTCACCATGACCGACGTGTCGAAGGTTCATCCTCCCGACAAGTGGGTACTCAAGAACATTCACCTGGCCTTCTACCCAGGCGCCAAGATCGGGGTACTCGGCGCTAATGGCTCGGGAAAATCCTCGCTGCTCAAGATCATGGCTGGCGTCGATACCGAGATCTTGGGCGATGCCAAGGCGCACCCTGGAACGCGCATCGGTTATTTCGCGCAGGAGCCGGATCTGGGCAAAGCGATCACCGTGCGCGAAGCGGTCGAGGTCGCGGTTGCGGATCAACGGGCGCTGCTGACTCAATTCGAAGAGCTGAGCATGAAGCTCGGCGAACCAATGAGTGATGAGCAAATGGCGGCTGCTCTCGAGAAACAGGGCAAGCTCCAGGATCAAATCGATGCAGCCGACTTGTGGAATCTCGATTCACACCTGGATGTAGCGATGGAGGCATTGAGGGCGCCACCGCCCGACGCCGAGATCAGCAAGCTCTCCGGTGGTGAGAAGCGTCGGGTGGCCCTGTGTAAAATCTTGCTGAGTAATCCCGATATGCTGCTCCTGGATGAGCCGACGAATCACTTGGATGCGGAATCGGTGGCGTGGCTGGAGCGTTATTTGCACGAATTCAAAGGCACTGTGGTTGCGGTGACCCACGATCGCTATTTCTTGGACAACGCCGCCGAATGGATATTGGAGTTGGATCGCGGCAGCGGATATCCCTTCAAGGGCAATTACTCTTCTTGGCTCGAACAGAAATCAGCCCGGTTAGCTCAAGAGGAAAAACAAGAGAGTGCGCGGCAACGGAAACTGAAGCAGGAAATGGAATGGGTGAAAGCCTCACCCCGCGCGCGTCAGGCAAAGAGCAAGGCCCGCTTGGCGGCTTACGAAGAGTTGGCGGCTCAGGCAGCTGAAGGCGCGAGCGATCCCAATGAAATTTCCATCCCCCCCGGCCCTCGCTTGGGCGATTTGGTGATGGAGTGCAAGGAAGTGAGCAAGGGATACGGAGATCGATTGCTGATCGATAAATTGAGCTTCAAGCTTCCCCGCAGCGGGATCGTCGGTGTAATCGGCGGCAACGGCGCCGGAAAAACCACGCTATTTCGCATGATCGTGGGCGAAGAAAAGCCTGACCAAGGCGAGCTGTCGTTGGGTGAAACAGTGGTCGTCTCCTACGTCGATCAGAGTCGCGATTCGCTGAGCGCCACAGGCACCGTATTTGACGAGATTTCAGGCGGTGAAGAGAAGATCGAGTTGGGCAAGCGGGAAGTCTCTTCGCGCGCTTATTGCTCCTGGTTCGGCTTCCGGGGTTCGGATCAGCAGAAGAAAGTAGGAAACCTCTCGGGCGGTGAGCGCAACCGGGTGCAACTTGCGAAGCTGCTGCGCAAAGGGGGCAATCTGTTACTGCTCGACGAGCCCACCAACGATCTGGATGTAGAGACGCTGCGCGCACTCGAAAGCGCGCTGCTTGGCTTTCCGGGTTGCGTCGTGGTGATCAGCCATGATCGCTGGTTCTTAGATCGCATTGCAACCCATATGCTGGCCTTTGAGGGCGACAGCCAGGTGGTGTGGTTCGAAGGTAACTACCGCGCCTACGAAGAAGATCGCGTGCGTCGTTTGGGCGACGAGGCGCTCAGGCCCACACGCCTCAAGTACCGGCGGCTTTCGCGCTAGGTCTATCCTAGTATTCACCCTCTTTGGGGTCGCCGACCAGCGTCTCCTCTTGCGGTGCGGCGGGCGGGCGATCGGTATGCGCGACGCGATGCGGGCCGCCCATATCCACGGTGCGCTCGCCCGATCCTCGGGCGGGCGGCTCGGCCAGCACCGTGAGCACCTCTTCACCGATCGTGATGCGGTCCCCCACATTCAAACGCCTGGTTGCGGTGATAGTCTCGCCATTTACCAGCGTGCCATTCCGACTCTGTAGATCCTGAACCTCTAAAGTGCCTTCGGTGTAGAGCAGCGCCGCGTGGTGGCGCGACGCTAATTTGCCGTCGAGCACGATGCTGCAGTAGGGGCTTCGACCAATGCTCGTCTCGCCGCGTCGCAGGCGATAGCGGCGATTCTTGTAAAGCACCCAACATTCACGCATGGGAAGAAGACTCCTGGGCAGCAGGACGCTTGCTGTCGTGCGTCGTGCGCGGCACTTTGATCTGTGCTCGGGTTCCGCCGGATGGCAATGAATTCAGATCGATGGTACCACGGTGATCTTCCATGATCTTGCGGCTCAGCGCCAAGCCCAGGCCCGTTCCCTTGCCAAACGGTTTGGTGGTCGTGAACGGTTGGAACAGGTGATCGCGAATTTCTTCGGCAATTCCTGGCCCATTGTCGTCAATTTCAATGCACACATAGTTTGCATCTTCTTGAGCGCGCACCGTCACTTGTCGCCCTCCTTCGGCGGCAGCATCAATGGCGTTTGCCAGCAGGTTGATCAACACCTGCGCCAAGCGTGGTGCGTCGTGCGGCACCTCACCTGCGTTGTGGGCTATCAGATTGATCTCGACCTTCTTTTCAGTTGCGCGCGGCCGAACCATACGCAGCGCCATTTCGAGCGTGGGCTGTATGGGGGCATTCTGTACCTGGGCCTGGTTGCGGCGGGCGAACCCACAGACCTGTTCTGAGAATTGCGCAATGCGCGCTGCAGCGAGCTCAATGTCTTTGGCCGCTTCAAGCAACGTGGCGTCTTCAGCGAGTTCGGCCCGCTCGCGCACCCAACCGGATGACGCCCGCACCACGGTGAGCGGGTTATTGATTTCGTGCGACATTGAGGCGGAGAGCCGCCCAATGGTGGCGAGGCGCTTGGAATGCTCTAGCTCCCGCTCCAGGAATCGGCGCGCGGTGATGTCGAGCGACACTTCGGCGAAGGCCAAGCGTGTCTCGCTGCTGGCTGGCTCGACCTTCGAGCGCGACAACAAAACCAGAACCTCGCGCCCGTCTCTACGCCGGCGGCGAGCTTCCACCGCGTGTGCCAACGTGGGCGGGCCGGCGCTTGCTGCGGCATCGAATTCCAGCAGGCTCACATGTTCGCCCACCACTTCGGCCGCCGAGTAACCATACACCTGCTGAGCACCCGGGTTCCATGAGATCACCGTGCCGTCTGCCGCTAGCCCAATGATCGCTTCAAAACTTGCTTCAACGAGCAAAGCATTCTCGCGTGCCAACGCTTGTGCTTTGCGTTCTCTGCGATCGGCTTCGGCGACTTGTCGCTCGCGGCTGAGCAACGCGGCGAACTCAGACGCATCGAATGGCTTCTCAATCACCGGCACCAGCGGCAAGATTGCAGAAGGACGTGGCGGCTCAAGCAGCAGGAAGGTGCGCCGCCAAGGGACGGCGCGCGCTATGCTCTCGACGAATTCGACATACCCGGCGAGCGCCACATCCGTAACTACAACCACTGGATCCCGGCGAGCGCATTCTGCCACGCCCTCGGCCTCATTCTTGACCCAGGTATAGGCCTCCCCAATTCGCCCCAGCGCGGCCGTGAGTGCGTCCGCTGCGTCATCATCCCCAGTGACTAGCAGGATGCTCATTCTCAGCGAGCAACGGTAGCACATCCGAGCCCCCGATACGCTGGATTTGAGGATCGAGCGGCGTCAGCTGATTGGCGCTTTGCCCGCAGACCGGCAGATGTGTGGAATTACCCTACGCGTCTGCGCTAGGCACTTGTTGCGGGATCCGCGGCGTGGGGCGCAGCCTTGCGTGGCTGGCCTGTCGCATTGCTGACACGCTGGTGATGCTGAAGTTGCATCGGCGAGAAACCATTGTTCGACATTTCCACGCGCACGACATGATGGGGGAACTGCGCACTTGTGTTCGCTAGCGTGGGGCCCAGCAATGCTGCAACGATTTCACTGGGCCGGGCAGAGCCGCTGCCATCCAGCGCAAGGGTCAGAGAAAACCCAGCCAAATTGCCCACGAGGCCGGACTCGCGGATCTGTTCTGTGTCACTGGGCCCAATGACGCGCAGCTCACGCACCACGGGGCGCACGTTGACGATCCTTCCGATCCCGTCGAGATCGCGGCGCACCTCAACCTTCTCGGCGGAGTTGAAATTGGAGATGGCTGCAGCGAGTTGCGCGGCCCCCCCGAACGCGGCCAGTGCTTGCTGCGCAATCACGACCAAGTAACGCGCTTGGCCGATCACTTTACCAATAGCCGGATCCTGCGGGCCTAGTTCGCGGACTTCCACAAAGCGAACACCGGCGGTTGAGGCCTCGTTCAGGCGCGCAAGGATCTCGTGCGCCTCTCCTTGCGCGATCAGCTTTATATCAATGAATTCTGCCAAGCTGAGGGCACCCAAGGAAAGGGCTGGTGCCATCGAAACATCCGGCTTGGGGTGGAAGCCCTCCGTGTAAGCCGTGCGTATGCCCGCGCGTCGAATGATGCGCGGTAATTCACGCATCAGATCCAGGTGGCCCAACAACGCCGCAGGACCCAGTTTGGTGAAATGCAGGCGGAAGCGTCGAGCAGTGCCGCCGGTTTGCACGGGGCGCAATCGCTCCGGGCCGCGCTTGTCGGGGCGAGGATCGTCCGCCATGGGAAGGCGCGCGCGCTGACCCGGTGCTTCGGCTCCCATCTTACCCAGGAAGCTCAGTCGCTCGCTGCGCATCTGCCCCAAATCGCAGGCAATGCCGCAGTCGTAACAAACGAGGCGCCGTTGATCATTCTGCGCGTCTTGCACGTTCGTATGATGAATGAACATTCCGGCCGCTTTTCCACATGGGGGGCTCAGGCGGCTGTGCAGCGCTTTGCGGTATTCGCGTGCGAGAAATCCCGCTTCGAGTCCAACATCCACATGATCCCAAGGAACACGGGCGCTCATCGCAATCGTGTTCAGATACAGCTCTCTGTTGATCGAGAACTCGGTGAACGCCTGCTCCCACAAATCGAGGCGCAGCTGGTCGTCCCAGGAATCGAACAATGCGCCGTGCAAGTACGCGTGTTCGATCACGGGGCCCAAGCGACGATCACCCCGCGCTAAAATGCCTTCCAACACGCTGGTGATGCTGTCGTGCATGCGCAGGTTAAGATTGTTGGCTGCGCGCGCCGCGCCTCTCAACAACGATTGCTTATGGCGAATCGTCTCCATGGTGTCCATCGCGCACCACTGGAAAGGCGTGTGGGGCTTGGGCACATGAGTTGAAACGCTCACCGTCACTTTAGCGCGCCCTTTGCGCAAGCGCTTGCCCACCTGCTGAGCGTTGGCACCCACTTTGACGATCCCCAACACGTCCTCGTCGGTCTCCGTGGGCAGCCCGATCATGAAATACAGCTTCATGCGGTCGTAGCCGCGACTGAAGACGCGCTCGGCCGTTTCCATCAACTGCGCTTCAGTAACATTTTTGTTGATCACATCGCGCATGCGCTGTGTGCCGGCTTCCGGGGCAAAAGTGAGCCCGCTAGCCCGCACCACGCGCATATCGTCCAACAGATCTTCGGCAAGGCCGTAAGCGCGCAGCGAGGCGACGCTGAGGCTCACGCGCTCGGGCGCGGTGATTTCGGCTAAGCGCTTGATCAACGGTGAAATGGAGCTGACATCGGCGGTTGAGAGGGCGGTGAGCGCCACTTCATCTTGTCCACTCTTTTGCAAGGCTTGCTCGACCGTCTGCACGATCTCTTGCGGATTTCGCTCGCGCACCGGGCGGTAAATCATTCCCGCTTGGCAGAAGCGGCAACCTTCCGTGCAGCCGCGTGCGATCTCGATGCTCAGGCGATCGAAAATGGCTTGAGGGCCGCCCACTGGGCTGTCTGCAGGAAAAGGAAAGCGCGACAGATCCGCAACCATGCGACGGGTCACGGGCAGCGGCGCATCATCGCACAGCGGCGCATCGACGACCTCAAAGCCCGAATCCGCGTCGATCGCCGTGCTGTACAGCGAGGGCACATAGACGCCGGGCAGTTTGGCCAAGGCTTGCAAGCGCTGCGCACGACCCCAACCCTGCTTCTTCCCTTCCGTCCAGCACAGGGCGATCTCCGTGCACAGCTCTTCGCCATCACCGATCACAATCGCATCGAAGAAACAAGCCATCGGCTCGGCGTGCGTGGCGACTGGCCCTCCGGCAATAATCAGCGGGTCATCGTCACCGCGGTGCTCGCTGCGCAGTGGAATGCCGCCCAGATCCAACATGCACAACACGTTGGTGTAAGTGAGCTCAAACTGCAGTGAGAAGCCCACCACGTCGAAATCACAGAGCGGCCTTTGACTCTCTAGCGCGCACAGCAGCTTGCCGTGCTCGCGCAGCTTCTGCACCATGTCGACCCATGGCGTGTAACAGCGCTCGGCCAGCGTGCGCTCATCGTCGTTCAAGATCTTGTACAGAATGCGAAAGCCCAAGTGGCTCATGCCAATGTCGTAAACGTCGGGAAAAGCTAGGCACACCCGAGCCTGAACGGATCCCCAGTCTTTGCAGCGCGCACCGTGCTCCGCGCCGGTGTAGCGGCTGGGCTTGGTCACTTGTCGCAAAAATGCAGCGTAAGGGTGCGGCATGGCAGCGCACTGTTGTGTAGCGAGCCGCTCGTTGTGTCAACTTGATCTGGTTGGCTCGCGTGGGTCGCATTACACCAATTTTGGTGTCCACCTGGGTTTCAGCAAAGGTTCTGTGGCGTAAGATTTGGGCGCCCGGTTTGGTCACACTGCAGCTCGATGCACAGCTGAGTTTCAAGCCGGGGCAGTTCACCAACGTGGCCATTGAGCGCGAAGGGGTACGCATGCGGCGATCGTACTCGCTGGCCTCCGCTCCCGGTGCACCCGCCGAGCTGTACATCAATGAAGTGGTCGAGGGCGGCTTATCGCCCCAATTGATCGCATTGGACGCGGGCTCTTCCATTCTGATCGACAGCAAACCGAGCGGCTTTTTCACGCTGGACGAGCTCAGCGGGGGGGAAGAGTTGTGGTTGCTCGCCACCGGCAGCGGCCTTGGGCCTTACATCGCAATGTTGCGCAGTGGTCAGGCGCAGCGGCAATTTGGCAAGGTCGTACTAGTGCATGCCGTGCGCGAGCAGCGGCACTTGGGTTACCGCGAGGAGCTGGAACAATTGCAGGCCAGTTCTGGCGGCAGCGTGAAAATCGTGTGTGTCACGAGTCGACAAGCGCCCCCCACGGGCGGCTTGCAAGGGCGCATTCCCGCGTTGATTGAAAATGGGCAACTGGAAGCCGCAGCAGGGTGCGGCTTGGATTTGAATCGCTCACGCGTACTTTTATGCGGCAACCCTCAAATGATCGCCGATGTGAAAAGCACCTTGGCCGGGCGTGGGTTTGCCATGCACCGCAGGCGCGCCCCGGGGCAAATCCTCACTGAGAATTACTGGTGATGGGAATTACTGGTGATGGGTTAGCTGCGGCCGTACACGGGCAGCGCCGCACCGCTGATATCGCGCGCGGCGTCACTCAGCAAAAAGGCGATCACTTGCGCCATCGAATCAACGCTCACCCAGCGATTGAAATCCGCTTTGGGCATGCTGGCGCGATTAGCGGCGGTGTCCATCGCGCTGGGAAGCACCGCATTCACGCGCACACCGTGCTCGAGCACTTCGCTGGCCACCGCCTGCATCAGTGCCACCACGGCGGCTTTGCTGGTGGTGTATTCTGCCATTGTGCCGCCGTCCCAAGGTCGCACCGCGGGGCGAGCGCCCACCAGCACCACTGAGCCACGCTGATGCTTGACGAATGCGCCCACCACCGCGCGCAACGACGTTGCGGCTGTGGTCAAATTGCGCTCCAGCATTTGCGCCAACAATTCAGGCTTGGATTCGTGGAACGCGCTGCCGCCGGCAAAACCACCCGCGATCAGCGCCGCCCCAGTGGGCGCGCCCCATTGGGCTTGCACTTTGCCCAGCACCGCTTGCCACTGCGCGTGCGAACTCACATCGAGACTGACAGCAAGGCAGCGATCTTTTGCAACAGCGGACAGGTCATCGAGGGCCTGTTCTTGCCCCGGGCGATCGAGCAACACCAACCGTTGCCCCAAGCTGAGTAAGTGCTTTGCAACAGCTGAGCCCAGTGCGCCCGCAGCGCCGGTGATCAGTGTTAACGATTGCGTCGTTGTGCCCATTGCCTGCTGCTCGTGATTTCACTTGGGGTCAATCGCCACACCCAACGAGAAACGTCCTTCGAGGTAAATCGGGTGGAATGGACCGTCTAAATCGTAAAGCGTGCCATTCCCGCGCAATTCCAGCTTCCCGCAGCCGGCAGGATCGTTGGGATCCAAACAGCGCTCTTGATCGTTGAGTTCTTTGCTCAGCCCAATTTCAGCACCAATGATGAAAGCCCCGTAGCGGTTGTACGAGCCCAACGTCACCCCCAGGTGGCGCTCGGTGTGCTTCACTGAATCGGAACCGCCGGTGTATTGGCTTTCATATTTGTACCCGTAATTGGTGTAGATCGCGCGCAGCAATGTGCCTTCCAACGGTTTACCCTGGAACCAGAAACCGACGCCTAAGCTGGCGCCGCTGATAGGTCCTAAGCCGTTGGAATGCTGAGTCAGCGCTTTGTCGCGACCGCTGAAATTGAACCAGGGTGGTGACTCGCTGGTGACAAAGACGGGCACCAATTCAGCCGAGATGAACTTCCAAACGCCGGCCTCTAACTCCAATCCAAGGCGCCCCCCGATCAACCAGTTGAACGGATCGACGCGCACCGAGAACGGCGGAATCGACGAGCCGCGGTCAGGGGGAGGAGGAGGTGGTGGCGGTGGTTCCTCGACGGGATTTTCTTCGATCCGGGGCTCTGGGGATTTTGCAGCAGGTGGCGGTGGGCTTGCTGGTGCGGGCGCGGGTGCGGGGCCGGGACTTACTGCAGCGGCGTCAGCCGGAGGCGTCGTGGTTGTTGCGGGTGCGCCGGCTGCTCCTGGGGCGGCTGGGGGCGGTGATTGCTCAGGGGCTTGCGCCGAGCCAGCAGGCGCTGTTGGCTCGGGCGGCTCAGCGGGGGGCTGTTCTGCCGGCGGCTCGGGTGCTGCAGGTGCAGACTGATCGGGGGGTGGAGCATCGCTCTGCGCCTGTGCGCTCGCGACGAGCAGGCCCCAAAACCCACAAGAAATCAGGACAACGGGCGACTTCATGGCGCCGAATAATAGGCTGCCTGGCAACGCTGTGCACGCGCAATCACTGGGGGTGCATTTCGCCACAAGATTTGCCACATTGAGCAGCGACACCCTTGCGCTTGCGCCAAAGCATGCACCACAGGCCGGGTCACAGAAGTGAGAACGGAGAGTCGAGATGCCCTTACGAATTCAACTGTCGTCGCAACGTGCTCTGACAAGCAAAGTGGATCTGCTGGCGATCACTGCGTTCGAGGGCAAGCTGGGCACGCAGGCGGCCTTCGCTGCGCTGGACAAGGCCTTGCAAGGCAAACTCAGCGATCAAGCGAATCAGGCTGATTTCACTGGCAAGGCGGCTCAGTGCTTAGAGTTTGCTTCGCTCGGTGAGATTCCGGCAAAGCGCGTGCTCATTGTCGGCCTAGGGGCAAAGCGGGCGCTGGCCGCAGCTGACATTCGGCAGTTCACCGCGAATGCTGCACGCGCAGCGATCAAACGCGAATCACTGGCGGTCGTGTTGCCGGAGAAGGTAAGCGGGCCGCTATTGCGCGCCGCTGCGGAGGGCGCCTGCCTTGGTGCCTACCAGTTCGACAAGTATTTCACCGGCGAGCGCGCACCCAAAAAGCGCCTGTTGAACGTCACGTTCCACAAGGCAAGCGGTCGCCCAACGCCGGCGGAAACACGGGCAATTGCCCGGGGCTCCAAAGTGGCGGCCGCAGTGTGCCTGGCACGCGACGCGGTCAACGAGCCCCCGAACGAATTGATTCCGGAGAGCTTGGCCAAGATCGCGCGCAGCATTGCCAAAGAAGGTGGCTTTGAAGTCACGGTGCTCGACAAACAGGGAATCAAGAAGGCCGGCATGCACCTGCATTACGCGGTGGGCCAAGGCAGCGCGAACGAGCCCCGCTTCATCCATCTGCGTTATCAACCGCGCGGTGCAAAGAAATCGATCGCCTTCGTCGGCAAAGGCCTGACTTTCGACTCGGGTGGCTTATCGATCAAGCCGGCCGCGGGCATGGGCGAGATGAAGAATGACATGGGCGGCGCCGCCGCAGTGCTGGGCTTGATGGCGGCTCTGGCTGTACTTAAGCCGAAGGTCAACGTGCACGGGATCATTGGCGCGGCCGAGAACATGCCGGACGGTGCCGCATACCGACCGGGCGATATCTTCAAATCACTCGACGGCAAGACGGTTGAAATCATCAACACCGATGCCGAAGGCAGACTCGTGCTCGCGGACGCACTCTCCTACGCGAACAAACTCAATCCCGATTTGATTGTCGATGCCGCGACCTTGACCGGCGCCTGTTTGGTTGCGCTCGGCAAGAGCTGCTCGGCCTACTACTCGGCGGACGCTGCATTGACGCGCCGCTTTCGAGAAGCTGCGCATGATGCGGGTGAACAGTTTTGGCACATGCCGCTGCTCGAAGATTTGCGCGAGCAGTTGCAAAGCGACTGCGCGGATCTCAAGCACACCGGTGAGCGCTGGGGCGGATCGATCACGGCGGCGCTCTTCTTGCGCGAGTTTGTGGGTAAATCGCCATGGATCCATTGCGATATCGCCGGCCCAGTGGTGGCCGATCACGCACAAGGGGTCTATCCAAAAGGTGCCACTGGGCACCCGGTATTGACCTTCCTCAGTTTGGTCGAAAACTTCGTTTGAGCGCGCGATTCCTGGGCGGCGGAACGCCCGCAATTTTCAGGCGGAATTGAGCCGCGGAAGCCGCGAAAAGGCATGAAATTCCGGGCATCGGCGTAAGAAATCTTTACGCAGTTAACTCGTTTGGATCGTTAGAAATCTCTGGCGGCAGGCCTTGTCGCTCGTGTAACAAGACGCTCTCATCGGCTGCTCAGGGGAGTCACGCCGAGGAGGGGAAGATGGCGAGAAATAGGGGGGCGGCGGAACTCACCGCGCGAGAAATTTCTGACCTTCCGTGGCCCCGGGCGTTGCGCGACGAAGCGCATCCACTGAGCACTCAAGACGCGTATGACTTGGGCAAGCTCATTGTAGAGCGGATCTACAACGGCGATTACAGTCGTTCGCGTGGGCGCAAAGCGTGGAGTCTGCGGCGACTGCAAGAGGTGTTGCAAGCAGCGAGCGCGGCGACGCTCGCGCGCAGCATTCAGACTTACCAGACGGCAAGCGGCTTAGGTCTCAAGCCTCCGCTGCGCCACGTAGATATGGGTCACTTGGTGCGCATTGCGTCGCTTGAGCGGCCGCACCAAAAACGACTGCTCAAGCGCATTGAATCAGAAGGCTGGGGAGTGCAGCGGTTGCAGCAAGAGGTGATCAAGATCCGCGGCAAAAGTTCGCGTGGGCGGCCGCCCAGTCCCGGCTGCGTCAAAGCCCTCAACGCCCTTGAGCGCCACGATCTGTTCGAACACATCGATCGCGTTGCGGATCTCGACGCGGCAACCTTTCGCAATCTTGAACGTCGCGTTGCTGCAACACAGCAAACGCTCAAGCGCCTTCACGGCGAGCTGCGACGTCGACGACCCTAGCGCGCGTGCAACCCGCGCACTTTCATTAGTCCTTGGCGCGGGGCGCGCGAGGGGTCACACTCCAGCGCAAATGCCGGCGCGCGATCCATCTGACGCTCTGGGCGCAGCGTCTTCGGCGGTGAGCTTTCCCGGGCGTTTGTCGTGGGTTGGGCCGCTGCTTGCAGGGTCCTACGCTTGGTTGTGCACCGTTGTTGCCCCAGCTTTCTCTGCTGGCAGCCCGTTCTTCGCGCAGGGCGTAGCAAGCGCGGCGGGCTTAGCATTGGTTGTCGGCGTGCTGCCTCATCGTCGCGGCGCTCATCGCTTGTGCTTGCTGGGATTAACCGGGTTCATCACATTATCGCTCGCAACCTGGATGCTCTGCCCCTCGGCGTTGCTCCCTCCGCAACTCGAAACAGGTCAAGCGGCGCTGGGTGGGCTCGGCTGGTTGCTGTTCGCGCTCAGTCTGAAGGCAGCACATATGCAGGCCGCCCCTTCGCGTATCTCCGTGATCGAATCCGCGCAACTTCGCCCATTGCCGCGCTGGGGCGGGATGGGTCTCTTCGCCGGCGTTGTTGCCGCCGGGTTGATTCCCCTATTCATGGTCTGGGCGATTGCGTCACAGCCTGAAAGCGGGCTGGGTCACGTGGTTGCCTGTGCGGTGGGATTGTGCGCCTTCGCGCTCGCCCCCAACGCTGCGGCACTGGCACACCGGGCGTCACCGGTGGTTCCCGCTGGTCAGCGCGGCGTTCGCATTGCCGTTTGGCTCATTGCAACCACGCTGTTGCTGGCACTGGGAGTCATACTGAAGGTGCGCTAGGCTCAAATCGGTGGCACGCTGGGCGCAGGTACTCGGGTTGGGGTTGATTTGTGCGGCGCTCACGGCGGCCTCCCTCGGCGTCCAGGCGCTGGGCGAGCACCAGCATTTGTTGATGGCGTATCGTCTGGTGACCGCTTTCGCGCTGTTCAAAAGCGCGGCCGAAGTCCTGACCCTGGGAGAGGCTCTGTGAGCCGGCGCGCACTCGCAGAGCGTCTCGCCGGGGGTCTGGGCTTTTGTGCGGCAATCGCCGTTGTGGCGTGCAATTCACCCAAAGCTCACGAATCGGCGACGCAGGCGCTCGATCCGCAAACGGTTGCGCAGGTGGGTTCCGAGCGCATCTCCGTACAAACCGTGACCAGCATTGCGTCCGCCCAGGGGATCTCGCCGCGCGCTGCATTGGATCACGCCGCAGAAGACGCGCTGCTGGCAATCCGTGCGCACAGCCAATTGTCCCCCGATGTGTCACTCGCGCAGCTAGAGCGCATTGCCTTGACCCAGCCACTGCTGAAACAGCTCAACGACGCAGCACGCGAAAAATCGGTAACAGACGATGAAGTAAAGGCTGCTATCGAACGCCGCTGGTGGGATTTGGATCGCCCGGAGATGTTCCGCACAACGCACGCGGTGGTCCAGGTCTTAAAGCCTGAGCAAGAGGCCAACGCAAAGGAAGTCGCCGAGGCCATCGAGCAAGCGGTCGTTGGGGTGACGAAAGCCGACGAATTCCGCAAGCTGGCCAAAGCGGTGGACAAGCGCGGCCTAACGGTAACGGTAGAAGATCTCACCCCGGTAGCGGCGGACGGGCGCACCGTCGATCCCCTGCGACCTCCGGCGCCAGGATCGGTCACGGTGCCCTTCGACTTAGCTTTTGCTGCAGCGGCGAGTCGTCTCACGCAGGTGGGGCAAATCAGCCCCGTAGTGCGCAGCAAGGTCGGTTACCACGTGATCTTGCTCACTCAGCGCATCGCTGCGCAACACCGCACCTTCGCTCAACTGCGCCAGCAATTGAGCGAAGAAATCTACCAAAACCGCGCACGCACCGCGCTGAATGCACTGCTGACCCCGTTGCGCGCTGCGGCCACTGTCACCATCAGTGAGCAAGCCGCCCCGCTGACTGGCCTCATCCGAGTGGAGCAATGAGATCGCGGCGCAGCCTTGCGGATCGCGATCAAGGGCTCACAGCGTTCAGCGCGATCTTAGGCCGCCTGAGTGACGCCACGCTGGCCACAGCGGTGGCACTGGTCGACGGCGAAGGAGAGACCGTCGACTACTCGGGCTCACTGACGCCCTTTGCCGTCAAGATCATGGCTGCGGAGTTGGCCATCGTTCTGCGCTTCTTAAGTGGCTCGCGCGATAGGGCGCTCGCCAGCAGTTCCCAACTGACAATTCGCGCGCAGAACAGCAGCTTCAGCGTGTACGCGCTGGGCGACAACTACGCGTTGGTGTTGCAGTTGCCGCGGCGCTCATTTTGCGTTTCGGCGCGCGCGGTTGCCGAGGCCGTTCGAGAAATCTGCCATGAAGCGGCTTTGCCAGTGCCCAGCATGCTGTGCGCGGAGCGTTGGGCCAGAGTTGAAATCCAAGAGCAACTCGGCGGCTCGCGTCGTCCCAAAGCACTGTGGATCAATGGCAAATGGTGCCCCGTGATGGTGCTGGGGCAGTTCCACACACTGCAATCGTCGCGACACGAATTGGGCTTTCGTGCGCAGCTCTCAAGCGGCGAAGAGATCACTTTGGTGCGCGAAGGAATTGGTTTGTGGTTCGTCGATGATTCTTCGCTCCACGGTGCTTTTCGCTGACTGGGGCCTTTTCCTCGCTCCATGGTCTTTCGCTGAATCGGCGCTTCAGTGAAACAGCTATGAAACACTCAAGACCGATCGCGGCTTGCACGGCGTTGCAGCGGGTTTTGGGCCGTGACGGGGGCTGCGGTGGGGGCAAACAGCGCCCTCAGCCCTTACCGGCCGATCGTTCGCAGCCCAGAAGTCGGCCCCCAGACCAGTAGATTACTAAGTAAATTCAATAACTTAGGTATTACATTTTACGCCATTTAGGCTCGCAATAATTTTACCCCGATCAAGTTGACAAGCAGGCCCTCGGCGCCTAGTTTCCCGCTCCCCTTTTGAGGGGCGGCTTTGCTGCCCCCTCGGTCCTTGAAAACTGAGTCCTATTCCCGCAATAGATATTGCGGGTCCCAAGTCACGGAATGCTGCCCTTAACCGGTCGGCAACCCCTAAAAAGGGTGCGTGACAAATGAACAATAAATAGTGGCGGCGATTGGAGCGTGTTCGCACGTTTTGTTATATAGTATGTGCGTAGTTTAGGTTATTTGTGTTTCTGGTT
>DATJEQ010000402.1:0-2463 GCA_035496495.1 Polyangiaceae bacterium | reverse complement strand
ATTCGCCCGCGAGGAGTTGGAACATTTTCACACCATGTTTCGCATCATCCACGCCCGCGGGCTGCGCCTCCCCGATGACAGCAAGGACGCTTACGTCAATGGCTTGATGCAGTGGACGAGGCGCGATGACTCTTCCGCGCTATTTCTGGATCGGTTGTTGATTCCGGGCATCGTGGAGGCACGCGGTTGCGAGCGATTACAGCTGGTGACCCAGTCGCTCATCGATCCAGCTCTGCGCGCAGCCTACCTTGAAGTGACGCGCGCAGAGGCCCGTCACCACGCGCTGTTCTTCCGTTTGGCGCGCGTGTACTTCTCTGCCGACGCCGTGCAATCGCGAGCTGATTTCTTGCTCGACAAGGAAGCGGAGCTGATCACTCAGCTGCCTGAGCGACCAGCAGTGCACTGAGCGGTCACCCTAGCACACGGGCAGCGCTGGCAGCCTGCTACTGCCACTGCCACCGCCACTGGCGTCAGCGTCCCTCAGCGTCGGCTTGCGCTGACGCAAAGGATCAATTCATCGAGCAGTGCTTCATCCTGGCGCAAGATGGCCACCGCCAAAAGCTGGCCCTTGCGATCCTCAACAGGCAAACGTCGCTGCATTGCCCGCGCAAGGCGAAGCTTCTCTGCCAACCGGGAGTTACGCTGTGCGGGCGACACCGGGGTCGAGCTCAGGCGACTGGCTTCAGTGCGACGAACGCTGCTCTGCTCGCTCGGGGGAGCGGAGTCGGTAGGCAGCGGATGAGCAGTGGATTTCACGGGTGAAACTCCGCCGGATTTGCCGGCTTGGGGACTGTCTGAGTGGAGTGGTTGCAGGAAGCGTTCCACGCTTCGTGCTTTCAACCTTCCAACTGGCCAAAGGTCCGCTCGAAGCGGAATTGACCGTACAGGGAACCGCCGAAGTGGCCCAGATTATGGGATGTTGTGTTAGGTGCGCTGATTTTGCAGCGGTAACAAAACGGTCACCCACGTGAATGGACCGCGACATCGGTGACGCGAACCGGTCCGCGGCAGGCAGCAAGGTTACCCAAAATGGGCCGGTTCTGGCGCCGACGTGCCAATTCTTGCTACTGTCAGGCTTCGGGCACTTGCCAGCGCGCAGGTGCCTCCCTAGAACCCGCCGCGCAACCTAACCCACGGAGTGATGCTGATGCTGATGCTCAGGGCGACCCCAGAATCGCCGCGCATGTTCGAGAACGATTTCATCGATCTGTTCTCGCGCACGCATTTCGCGATCGTGCCAATTTTGTACGTCCCCGCAAGTATTGCACTGTGCTGGTACAGCGTTGCACGCATTGGGGTGGGCCTATTAACTACATTGGCGCTGGTGCTCTGCGGCATCGTCACGTGGACGCTCACTGAGTATTGGCTGCACCGCCTGTTCTTTCACTGGGAGCCCAAGTTCTTTTGGGGCCCTCGCATGCATTTCCTCGTGCACGGGGTGCACCATACTTGGCCGCGCGACAAATACCGGCTGGTGATGCCGCCCGCTGTCAGCATCACGTTGTTCGTGGTATTCCTCTCATTCTTTGTGCTGACGATGGGGTCGTTGGGGTGGGCGATGCACGCCGGTTTCACGGTGGGCTATATGACCTATGATCTGACGCACTATTACGTGCATCACGGCAGCCCCAGCACGGAGTACGGCCGGCGCTTGAAGAAGCACCACATGCTGCACCACTTCAAGGAGCCCGAACGTCGCTTCGGCGTTTCAATGAAGCTGTGGGATTACGTGTTCGGCACGGTGAAACAGGATCCGTCTTCGACAACACCGGCTGCACAGCACTAACCGGCCGCACTTGTCTGCTCACGCGGGAAGGCGATATTCGGGCAGGACGCTGCTCATCGCCCTGCTGCTAGCGGTCATTTCCGGATTGTGGTGGTCCCACAGTCGTTCGCGTTCCAACGCTTCGGGTCATTCGACAACCCATAGTGGGTTGGTAGTCATCTTGATGCACGGTCGTGGGGCGCCCAAAGACGATCTGCAGTCGTTGGCCGATGAGTTGTCGCAGGCGGCACCCGGCACGCGATTCATTCTCCCCGCCGGTCCGCACCCCTTGGGCAGAGGAAGGACCTGGTACCCGCATTTCACCGAGTCGACTCAAGAGGCGGTGGATCGGCATTTGCTTCAATTGCGCGCACAAGCCCGCGGAGTGGTGATGGACATTGTGCGGGATTTGAGGGCGCAAGGAATACCCGACGAGCGCATCTATGTGGGGGGCTTCTCGCAGGGCGCCACCGTTGCGCTGGACGTGGTGCTTTCGCCTGAGGGTTCACAGCTCGGTGGGCTCATTTCATTGTCGGGTGGGGCGTTGGAACTCGATTTCGCTCCGCTCAAGCGGCGAGCGCTGCTACACGCGTTCGTCAGTCACGGAAGATCGGATCCCGTGATAAACAATCGCTTTTCACAGTCACTGGTGGCCGCTCTGAAGCTGGGTGGTCACGAGGTGCAGCTCGTCGAATTCG
>DATJEQ010000401.1:0-3566 GCA_035496495.1 Polyangiaceae bacterium | reverse complement strand
CCAAACGGCCGCTCATCGTCAGTGACGCATTGAGCGATACGACGTTCGGCAAGAGTGACAGCGTGATGGCGTTGAAGCTCTCCAGCGTGATGTGCGCCCCGTTGCTTTCTCAGGGGGAAGTGATTGGTGCCCTGTACGTGGGCAACGATGAGGTCAAGCACCTCTTCGATCGTGCGCAGCTGGACATTCTGATTATTTTTGCCGGCCAGGCGTCGCTCATCTTGCAAAATGCGATGTTGCTCAATGCACTACGTGCTGACAAAGAGAAACTCACCGCGGAATTGAGCGACAAACGCTTCGGCGAATTGATTGGCTCTTGCCCCTCCATGATGGAGGTGTTCCGCAAGCTGCAGAAGGTGGCCGGCACGGACATCAGCCTGCTCATCACCGGCGAAACGGGGACCGGCAAAGAGCTGATTGCGCGCGAAGTGCACCGGCTGAGCAACCGCGTGCAGGGCCCTTTTATCACAGTCAATTGTGGCGCCATTCCCGAGAATTTGATCGAGAGCGAAATGTTCGGTCATGTCAAAGGCGCGTTCACCGGCGCGATTGCCAGCCGGCCCGGCAAGTTCCAACTGGCCAATGGTGGCACCCTGTTCTTGGATGAAGTGGGCGAGTTGCCGCTCGCGCTGCAAGTGAAGCTGCTGCGCGCAATTCAGGAGCGGATTGTCTATCGCGTGGGCGACAGCAAGCCCGAGAAATGCGACATCCGCATTTTAGCGGCCACCAATCGCAACCTCGATGAGATGATAAAAACCGGCGAGTTCCGTGAAGATCTCTACTACCGCCTCAATGTCGTGAATATTTGGTTGCCGCCTCTGCGTCAGCGCGGCGACGACATCTACATCATCGCGAAGGCGTTGCTCAGCAAGTACGCCGAAGAAATGAACAGCCCCGTGCAAGGGTTCTCGCCGGCTGCGTTGGCGGCGATTCGCAAATATGAATGGCCGGGCAATGTGCGCCAGCTTGAGAACCGGTTGAAGAAGGCGCTGGTGCTGTGCGATCGCAATCTGCTCAGCGCAGAGGATTTGGATTTGGGGCCCGAGCAGCAAAAGGCGATTGTGCCGTTAGAAAAAGCCAAAGAGGATTTTCAACGCAGCTATGTGCTGGAAGTGCTCGAGCGCAACAACGGCAATCGCACCCAAACCGCACGCGATCTCGGGGTCGATCCACGCACCATCTTCCGTTACCTGGAAAAAGAGCACGATCCGATGCCCAGTGGGGCCGGCGGCTCCAGCGAAGTGTCCTGACAGCCGATCAGTGCACGGCGCCGGCGATCCACGCGGACGCGCCAGTGAGCACTTCTTCTACGCGTCCACTCGGCGCAGCGACGGCGCTGGTGCGGCCGTGCTCATCCAACTCGAAGCTGAAGCCGTGGTCGCCGAAGATCATGATCAGGGTGCCGCTGGGCTGCTGCTCAATGTGAGCGGCGAGCACCGTTGCCACTTGGCTGGCGATGTCGTCGAGGCGCGCTTCGGATGCTTCACCCGGGCCCATCAACTTCGCTTCTACGAGATCGAGCTTGAGTAGCTCGCGGTGTCCGGTGCGAATGCGGCGAATGGTGTGCGCCATGCGCCCGCGATTAACGACCATCTCGTCATCGATTTCACCGGTGAATTCGCGCAGCGCGTTGGGCCCACGCCCCAGCAACTCCAATTGGGTCGCTGTGGTGCAAGGCAGGCCGCTCCAAATCAAGAACTGTTCGGCCAAAGCGGCTTTCGTTTGAAGCAACGCAGAGAGCTGCGCATTGACCTTCTGCCCCAGATCGTAGCGCATGCCATCGACCATCAGCAGCTGCACAGTGCGCGAGCCATGCAAACGCGCGGTGCGTTGTGCCAACTCCGGTAGATCCATGATCATCGTGGGGCGCCGGCCACGCTGCTTCAGCGCCTCGAAGGCATCTTTGTAACTGCGCGCGAATTCCACTGACCATTGCTCAAGCACTGCTGGCGCGTTGCCCGGGGCGGCGCCCAAATTGACCGCGCGCTGCAGGGGCACGAACGCGCTGGTGTACAGCCGCTCAATGGTGGCGAGCGGCTTGGGGCCAAAAGTGGCGTCCAAATCGCGCAGGTGCTGGCGCGTCTCGTCCGTGATGACAGCGGGCAAAGACACCGGCGCCGTTGTTGATTCTGTCGTCGCTGACTCTGCCTGCAGCGATGCGATCGACTCGACTGCTTCGGCTTCCGCTGAATCCTCGATGGCTGCCTCGCTGGTTTCCGCAATAACCCCTTGCTCCACTTCGATGGGTTTCGACGACACCACCGGCGGCAACGAAGAGATGACGTCTTCGTCCCAAGCGTCGTCAATGCTGGCGGAGCTGCTCGCCAGCACGCCGTCATCGTCGCTTTCTGCTTCAGTCACTACGAACTCGTCGATGCGCGGCGGCAACAGGGAAGTGGTGACCCGCTGATCGCTGACCCAATCAAACAGCGGATCATCGCTTGAGGCCTCAGCGGGTTCGCCGTACTCAATCATCGCCGGCGCGCTCAATTGCGCACCGTGGGGCAAGATTTGAAACACGGGGATAGGCTCGGGGAAGATCTTCAGTGCACGCACCGCGGGCGGTAACAGCAACTGCACGGGCTTGTGCTTGGTCAGGCAAACCATGCGCACCAAGGTGCGGCCGTCGTCGGGGTGCAGTGTGTTGTCATCGTCGGCAATGGCGGCCAAATCTTCGATGTCGATTGCAACGCCCGTGTTGCCCAATAACGATGCGCGGTAGATCGCGTCGTCCAAAAAATCTTCCAGATCTTGATTGCCGTTCAGGTCGACGGCGGGTGCACCTTGTTCGCGCAGCGTCTGCTCAACCGCGTCGCACAAGCCCTGCGCCAAGTTGCCTCGCAGTCGCGAATGAGCGCGGTGCAGCGTCACAATCAGCCGCTCGCCGCTTTGCGCATTGGCGAGGAACGCGTTGCGCTCTGAGGCAATGCTCAGAGGCAGCGGTTTGGTGGTGAATTCGGTTTGCGAGGTCTGCCAAGTCATGCCCCAGCAAATGGCGAAATCAGGCCCTCTGGCCCAGTTTTCAGCAATTAGCAAGGTTTAGATATATAAGCGATCCGCAAGTCAGAGAGTAGGCCCCAAGGATCAAGCGCAGGGCAAGCCCACGGGGGAGCGGAGCGTGATTTGGGCGTGCTCGGCAAGCGCTGGCCGGCGCGGTTCTCCTCGTCGTGTTTGGCGACGGGGTGACGTTGCACACCTTGTGCGTTTTCACCTCACCGATGCGCTCCGTCACGAAGCTGTGAACAACTGCATCTCGGGCGAATTAACGGGGTCCGCCCGTTGACGAATCGGGGCCTAGGAAATACATTTTAGCTGTTCCCTCTGCGGATACAGGACAGGCTTGCAAGGATGAATCCCTTACAAGTGTTTGAACCAGGGAGATGCAATCCCGTTACGGAATGCGAGCGAGATGGAGTGCTAGGCCCGGATCTTTTCACCGGGAAGCCAGAAGTTTCGCGATAATCTCCCACCTAGCGACGCTAGGGGTTCATGCCGTGCGAATTGGCCATCGGTAACCGCGGTAAGGAACTTTTTAGAACGTGCCGGCAATAACCGGCACGTTCTTT
>DATJEQ010000400.1:0-3603 GCA_035496495.1 Polyangiaceae bacterium | reverse complement strand
CCGGAGCCTCCGTTAGGACCAACGGGGGTTAAGGTCAGATTGTAGACCGGTGAGCCATCCTTTTTTCGTGACGGGCACTTCTCCACTATTGGGGCCTGCCATTGGCATGATGGCTTGGTGTCGAGCGATTGGTTGATCAGCATCGCTCCACTGCCGAGGTAAATCGCGACCGCCGCAGCAACGCTTAATATCTCGCCGCGGGGAAACTCAGGAAACGCAGCTTTCACCATGATTGCGGCCACGCCGAGGCTCAGCACAGTGACAACAAGGACGTGAACGTGATTGACTGGAGACGAGGTCGCAACGGCGCGCAGCGCCAGCGCGAAGGATGCTGCAAGCAGCGCGGACCCGACTGAATGGCGGCCGTCCCTCTGATCGTCGAAGGTTAGGCTCGATCGAAATCGGTGCAACAACATTAGTGGAATAAGGGGGAACACTGCCGCTGTCCACAACGCCAGGGCGTAGGGTTTGGGGAAGAGGCCGATCCAAATGATGACGACCGGCACGCTGAGTAGTAACAACACGCGGACGAGTTTGCCGAGGCGAGCGTGGTTGGCTAGGCGCTCCTCGCGTGTCGCGCCGAGGTGTGCATCGCCGGCGATCCGTTCAATCGTGTTGGCGTAATCTCGCTCCATGAGATTTGGTAGCGATTTGGCCCATTGGGAAACGTCGTCATTCTTTGCGAAGTCGAGCGACAGGGTGAGCAGTCGTTGCTTGCCACCTAGTGCGAACAACACGAACTGCTGGCGGGTTGATATTCTCCAACCGCCAATGTCCACCAACCTAACGCTGCGAAGTTGTAAGAGCGATCGGCTAACAATCCGATCTGAGAAGAGCGTTACGGTCGCTCTGCGGGCCAGAAAACATATGATTCCCACCGCAAACAGCGGAATCCCGACCGCTGGGCCCAGCCAGATCGCTTCTGGCGTGTGCACCAGCAGAGCTGCCAAGACTCCTAACCCGCCAAAGATGGACCCACAGACGATGAGCGCGAGTTTCGAGCCGCGGCTCAGGCCCACCGTTACGCCCGCCAGCGTCGCCCCCTGATCCATGGCAAGATAATATCAGGATTCAGTTAGGTGCAAAACCCCAACGCCGCTTAGCCATGAAGGGAAGCCAAGTGACATTGCTCCGGGCAATCACCGCGCTCATTGGTGTCGCGGTGCTCATTGCCCTGTTGGTGGAGCCGCACTTTGAAGGGCGGAATGCGCATGTTACGGGGTTGAAGGTTTATTTTGGCGATCCATTTCTGGCGTATGCGTACGTAGCGTCGGTGCCGTTTTTTGTGGCGCTGTATCAAGCCTTCAAGGCGTTGGGCTACGCCGCGAAGAATGAAGCGTCCTCGGGGGCGGTCATGAAAGCGCTGCGGACCATCAGGTACTGCGCGATTGTGACCATCGGGTCTGTGGCGCTGGGGGAAATCTTCATTGCATTGGGCGACAGTGACGATCGAGCGGGGGGCGTCTGTGTGGGGGGCCTCATCGCATTCGGTTCAGGGGTTGGTGCGGTTACTGTCGCGATGTTTGAGCGGGCGTTGGTGCGAGGCGATGAGGATGCTATCCTTCCCCCGTGAAGTTCTGGCTCATTCGCCATTGGCGTAATCTGTTTGGCGGGGGCCGCGGCATCTTGCTCAATGTGCGGGACGTGACGGCGCAGTTGCAGTGGCATGCGTTGCGCGCCGAAGAATTGCATCACGTCATGATTGAGGCAAAGCGGCAGTGTGAGGGCCGAGCCGTGGTGTGGCGAGAATGCTTGGCGATGGCTACTGCGCTACAGAACGAGATCGCGGTGAAGGTGGCCAGCGAGCAATTGATCTTGCTCGAACGCACCGCGGAGCTAGTGGCCAAATCGGCAAGCGAGGGTCAGGATTCCGTGGATCGCATCGGCGCCGATCTGCAGCAATCCATTCAGACCTTCCGCAACCTGCGGGCGCGGTTCGAACAGACGGGGGTGGACGTGCGCAAAATCGTGCTGCCCAATATGGAAGTGGAGCGCGCCAAAGCCCGCGCCACCATCAGTACCACGTGGGAAGCAAACCTGTTACCCGAAGGCGCCGCTCGCGAATTGATGCGGGCAATGGAAAGTCGGTAGGGCCGGTTTCTCCTCGTCGCCGCCCAGAACGGTTACGGGACGCCCCAGATTTGGGTCTCGAAGATGCTGAACCAGTTGCTGCCCGAGCTGTTGGCGGCGGTCATCGTGATGGTGATGCTGGTTCCGGTGACGGCAGGGAAATTGATATCTTGGAAACCGCCGTTCAGCGCCGTTGAACCGGTGAACACCACCGTGCCGCCCACGGATATGCGCAGTGGGTAAGTGCGGGTTGCGCCGCTGAACATCATGAGCCGCAGGCGCGAGATGCTGGCGCTGGTCGACAGAGCGTAGGTGATCGATGCGGTGGGCAGGGTGCCGTCGTTGGTGTAGCGCGTTGTGGTATCGCCGTCGTGGGAGAGGGAAGGGGCCGTCTGAAACGCGCCTGCCGAAGCGCTTGAGGCGATACTGAGCTGCACGGCTGATCCACCGCAGGCCGGACAGGGCCCCCCGCAATCGACCCCGGTTTCACCCTGATTTTGAATGCCGTCGTTGCAGCTGGGCGCACTTGCTCCAACGCTGAAGATCTGGGTTTCGAAGATGCTGAACCAATTGCTGCCAGCGCTGTTCGGTCCCGTCATGGTGACGGTCACGGTGTTGCCGGTGACGCTCGGGAAATTCACATCGAAGAACCCTGAGGTCATCGTGGTCGATCCGTTGAAAACGATGGTGCTGCCCACGGAAATACGCAGCGGGTAGCTGCGCGTTGCGCCGCTGTACATCATCAGGCTCACGCGGGAGATGCTGGCACTGGCCGACACGGTGTACGTGATCGACGCGGTGGGCAGCGTGCCGTCATTCGTGTAGCGCGTGGTCGTATCTCCATCGTGCGACAGCGCGGGGGCTGTCTGAAAGGCGCCGGCAGAGCTGCTGGAGCTGATCGTCAATTGAGTCACCGTGGTTTCGGTAAACAACGCGGTGTAGGTGGTCGCGCTCGGCGCGGTGGTGATGGTGTGGGTTGGGGCGCCTGAATCCGACCACGAAGCGAACGCCCAGGTCTTGCCGTTGGCATTCTGCGGGCTGGTTGCGCCTAGCACGCGCTGCATCCCCACGACGCTGTTTGTGCTGAACGGCGCGGTGACGGGTTGACCGTCCAAGGTCAGCTGCAGCCCAGTGGGGTTGCTTGCCAACGTGAACGATGAGACGACTGGATTGACGTCGCGGAAGGTGGTGCTGGTGAACCCCATTGAATCGCGCACGGTCAGATAAACGCGATACCAAACATTGGTGGAGGTCTCGCCCGTGTTCGGGATCTGAAAGCTGCCGCTGGTGATGCCTGAGGTATCGGGCATGGCGGGGTGGGTGTGGGTGTCGTGATGAAAATCGATGCGCCAAGTGAACGCACTGGGCGGCAGCGCGCCGTCCTCGGGATCCGTGCCCGTGCCGGCAAAATTGAGGGTGCTCCCCGCGGTGTAGGTAGCCCCGGTCGCGGGTGCGGTGATATTGGCCGTGGGCGGATTATTGCTGGAAACGGTCAGCACTGCGGCATTGCTGGTCGCGCTGCCGAATGAGTTA
>DATJEQ010000399.1:0-3190 GCA_035496495.1 Polyangiaceae bacterium | reverse complement strand
AGATGACGCGAAAACTGAGGCTAGCGGCGCGCTACGCGGTGGATCTTCCCGTCCGCCTGCAAGGTGCTTCGTGGCCGCAGCCGAAGGAATTTCGAGCCCGCGATATCAGTCGCGGAGGGCTGTTCGTTCGCACCGAAGAAGAGCCCGAGATCTTCACTGATGTGCGCATGTGGATCGCACTGCCCTGGGGCGGCGAGTTGGATTTGCGAGCGCGCATTGTGCACATCATGGGAGCGCAGAAGGCGAAGGCGGTTGGCATCGAGCCTGGCCTCGGCATTGAGTTTCATGAATCGGCAGGCGCCGAGAAAGAAACGATCGAGCAATTGGTGCGTTGGGCGCGCGACAGTGACCCGAATCGTGCGCCACCACAGCGCACTGACAAGCCGGATCCGGGCACCCTGAATCCAATGATGAGTTACGTGCTGGGTGCGGTCGACGGCCAGCGCGCCGTCGACGACATTGCCGAATGGTTGCAGTTGGAGGTTGAGCCCACTGCAGAAGTCCTCAAACAGCTCGCGGAGCTGGGGATGATCCAGGTGGGTAAGGCAGTCGCGCAGTCGTTCAAGCCTCCCGCACCAGTCGAATCGCTGCCCGTCAGTCGCCCGAGTTTGGATCCAGGGTGCACGCTGAGCGACCAGGAGCGCGCTGCGATCGATCAAATTGCCGCGCGGCTGATGGGCGATCATTACCAAGTCCTGGCGGTGCTGCCTTCGGCGGATCGTGAGCAGATCCGCGCTGCTTATCTGGCCCTTTCGCGTCAATTCCACCCGGACGCCTACGGGACTCAAAAGCTCGGTGAGTACAGAAAGAAGCTGCTCGACATTTTCGATCGGTTGACGGAAGCGTACGCGGCGCTGAGTAACGTCGCAGGGCGCGCGCAATACGATGCCTACCTGCGTCGCTCCGCGGTGTTGCCGGAGCCCACGGGGACATCCATTGGTCCGGGTATGCCTTCGTTGCCCGCGCAGCGACCTTCACCGGCGCCAGCAGCACCGGTCCCTTCGCCGGCGCCCTCAACGTCAACGGCTCCGCCCGTCGTGGCGCAAGTCGCACCTGCACCGGCGCTGCCGCAAGTCGTGATCTCCAAGCCGCCGCCCACGGTGCGCTACGACACCGCAACGGCGAGTCGCGTTCCGCTGCCGGCTGCCCCAGTACAGGCTCCCGTGATCTCCGCCCGCCCCAGCGCGACGGATGCCGGCTCGCTCGACATGGTGCGTTCGTATTTGGATCGCGCCACCGCTGCATTCAAAGCCGGCGATCTCAAAGGTGCTGCGGGCGCTTTGGATTTCTTGGAAGCCCTCAAATGGGACAGACCCGATCTGCGCGCCACCTATCAAGAGCTGGAGCAAAAGGTCACGGTGGCGCTCGCCGATACCTACGAACAGCAGGCTCGCTACGAGCAGAAGCACCAGCGCTGGCGACACGCGGCGCGCTCTTGGCTGAAAGTGTGTCGAGGAAAACCCAACGATCCCGAATGCCACCGCGCCGCGGCTGAAGCCCTGCTGGCCATGAAAGGCGACTTGCACAAGGCGCGGAATTTAGCCCAGCGCGCCGTCGAACTTGCACCAACGAACGCGCTCGCGCGTCGCGTCCTGGGGCACGTCTACTTGGAAGCCGGCCTTCATTTGAACGCCCGCCGCGAACTCGAAGTCGCCTCCGCACTCAATCGCAACGACGCCGACACGAAACAGCTGCTGAGCAGGATCCCGGGCGCGAAGCCCTCACCCTAGGTCCCTCTCCCGGGTTGATTTCTTCGCCGCCCGCACCAGGCAGCACAGACTCCCTGTGTTCCAGATCGGTACTGAAACACCCGCCGGCGGCGACGCCGCTTCAACTTTACACCCCAGCTGCTTCTCGGGAAGTTTAGGGGTGGCTCAATTGAACAAGCGGGCGCGCCGGAGGAAACTCAATCAGAGCGGTTCTCCGCCTGATTGAAAGGTTGTGCCATGAAAGCTCGTCTGTATTTGGCCCTGGTTCTCGCTCCTTTTGCGCTGATGTGCTCCAGCACTGCGCAGGACAACAATGGCGCCGGCGGCGCTGCTGCGATGACCGCAGGGGGAACAGCAAGCATGACGCCTACAGCCGGCGGGACCGCTGGTTCGGCGACCACCGCGATGGGTACGTCGGGAAGCACGGCCACTGGCGGTACGGCCACAACCACTACCGGAGGGGAGCCCGCTACCGGTGGAATGGTGGGCGTACTCGGCGGCAGCGGCGGAGCTAGCGGCGGCGCTCCCGCGACGGGCGGCAGCGGCGGTGCGGCGCAGACGGGTGGCGCTGGCGGCGGGACAGATGTCGGCGGCAGCGGTACCGGCGGCTCCGGCGGTGGCAATGGCGTTCAAGGGCTCGGGCCGACCGCCGGTTGCCAAGCTCCTGCTCCGACCGATGCCGAGCAAACGTGGCTTGAGCACGACATTATGGTGGCCAACCTGCCTCCGGATCAGGTCGCCGAGTCCGGGATGCGCCGTTACTGGGTGCGCTTGCCTCTGACCTACGATCACACGCGCGCCTACCCGATCGTCTTTTACGGACCTGGCTGCGGTGCGAGCGGCGTTGAAGGCACGCCGATGATGGACACAATCAAGAACGACGCGATTCACGTCTTCTTGATCGGAACAGGCTCCTGTTTTGATACGGGCAGTTACCCCACACCGGAGGTTCCGTATTTCAATCAAGTGCTCGACGAGGTTCAGGCGAAATACTGCACGGATGCCAGCAAAGTATTCGTTTCGGGTTACAGCAGCGGCGGCTGGTTGTCGCACGATCTTGCTTGCGGTGTCGGCGATCGCATTCGCGGCATCGGGAGCGCCGCGGGCGGTCTCACGAAGTCGATCACGGACGGCTACGATTGTGCGAGCAAGCCTAAGGTGGCCGGCATTCTCTACACCGGTGCCAATGACAACACCAACCCGGCGAACAGCATTGACCCTGTAACCGGGTTCAACAAGGGCGTCGCTGGCGCTCGTGATCGTCTGATTCTGGCCAACGGTTGCGACATGAACGCCATGGAGCCCTGGCCCAACACCCTGGGCGTGGACTACTGCCAGATGTGGAAGACGGGCTGTGAGGACAATCCCGTCGTCTACTGTGTCGGCCCAGGCGACGGCCACGGCAATGGCGGGATCATCTCCCAAAAGGGCTGGTGGGAATTCTGGATGAGTCTGCCCTGATTCCGTAGCGGGCGCCCCCC
>DATJEQ010000398.1:0-6671 GCA_035496495.1 Polyangiaceae bacterium | reverse complement strand
TCATCCGGAACGACGCGGAATTCCGGAGAATTCGACGGTACATCAAGGACAACCCGCGGCGCTGGTCGGCGTGACAGGGTTACTTGCCGCGCAAGCCGTGTTTGCGGGCCAAGTCGTGGAGGTGTTTGCGGTCCATTTTGGCGGCGCGGGCGGCGCCGCTGAGGTTGCCGTCGTGGCGACTGAGCAGCCAGGTGACGTAGTGCTTCTCGAATTCGTTTTCGACCTCGGCACGGATGTCGCGGTAGCTCTTGGCTTCGTCGAAAGCACCGAAGAAATTGCTGGCGCCGTTGGGAGCGACCGGGAAATCCACGAGCTGCAGTTCGCTCTCGCCTGTAGCAGCCGCCATGTACAGGGCGCGATCCAACACATTGCGCAGCTCGCGCACATTCCCGGGCCAATCATGGGCACTGAGCCCCGCGATCGTTTGCTGGCTGAGCGCAACCTCGGCCAGGCGCGGATCGCGAGCTTGAGCGAGTTTTAGAAAATGTTGAATCAGGGCAGGGATGTCTTCACGGTGCGTGCGCAGTGCAGGGACTACGATGGGCACCACCGCGAGTCGGAAATACAGATCCTCACGGAACTTTCCGCGCGCGACTTCTTCCTTCAAGTTGCGCTTCGTTGCGGCGATCACGCGCGCCTTGCTCTTGAAGACTTTATTGCCGCCCACACGGCGGAATTCCCCTGACTCCAGCACGCGCAGCAGCTTTGGCTGGATATCGAGCGGCAATTCGCCGACTTCATCCAAGAACAACGTGCCGTTGCCAGCGAGTTCAAAGGCGCCGACACGCGTCGACACTGCGCTGGTGAACGCCCCGCGTTCGTGGCCGAATAATTCGCTTTCAACCAGGTTGTAACTCACCGCGCCACAATCCACGATCACGAACGGATCTGCCGAGCGCGGGCTGTTTGCGTGAATTCCGCGCGCGAGCACATCCTTCCCGGTTCCGGTTTCGCCTTCCAAAAGCACACACGCCGCGCTCGGCGCGATGCGCTCCAAAACACCAAAAATATTGCGCATGGTGAGACTGGGCCCAACCGCATCGCCAAAACTCGATTGCTCGCTGGGCGGCACCTGCATGCGCTGTGGCTCAGCGTGCAGCATCAAATCCACATCGCCCACGGTGAACGTGGTGCCCTGCGTCAACACCGCTGTTTTGACGATCGCGCCACCCACTTTGGTGTGATTGGTGGAATCGAGATCGCGCAACGTGATCTCGCCTCCGACGCGTTCGACTTCGCAGTGATGACGGGACACGGTTGCATCCGTCAGCACCAGCTCGTTGTCCGGCGCTTTGCCGATGCGCACCTTTTCGCCTAGCGCTGCGCGTGCTCCACGCGCCTGGCCGCTGAGCACTACAACGCTGAGCGCCGCGGGGGCATTCGCTGCCGGGCCGACTGCGTGTGTCGCCATCGTGGAACTGGGCTTACCTGCAGGCTGACTCACTTGTGTGCCCCTTGAGATCCAGCAGCCGATCCGTCTTTCAGCTTAATGCTTCGATGGCCCAATGTCTCGCGGCGCTAGTAATTGGCTGGCTTGGGCTGCGCCGTGGCGGAGGTGGTGCCCGGGTGAGAAGCGGGCTTTGCAGTGGAATTGGTGCCAGCTGTACCAGCTGAAGTGGTGCCAGCTGAAGTGGTGCCAGCTGAATTGACCGGAACGGGAGCTGCCGGGGCAGAGCTGCTGCCCGCGGAGGCGCCACTGGCAGCGGGGGCCGCACCCTCGGGCCTCGCGCTGAGCCGGCGCACCAGCTTGACCAAGGAGTTCACAGTACTGGAAGGGAGGGCCGCGAAGGGGGGCATCTGCCCTTTGCCGTGCACGATGCTAGCGGCGATCTGCTCGTCGGTGATCGACGCTTGCCACGCGGGATCGCTCAGATCGCGGGGCTTTACCATGGCCGCTTGTGGCCCATCGCCGCGGCCAATGCGCCCGTGACAGACAATGCAGTTGTTGCTCCAAGTAGCCAACGTCACATCGTCGAGCCCTTCACCGGCGGTTTCGTCTGGCACGCCGTCGCTTTGACCTGTCTGCTCTGGAGCTTGAGTCTCTTCGTGCCCGTGATCACTGGGCAGCCATTCGCGCAAATCGGTGGGCTTGCTCTCGCAGGCACCAACGAGCGCCAGCGCGGCGACGGCCGCAAATAGTCGGGCGGGCACCAACGACGCTCTCACTTGAATTCAGTCCCCCCGCCCAGGGGGTCAGCGCCCAGGTAATTCTTGCCGCCCGTCTGTGCGATCTTGAATTCAACGCGGCGATTCTGGGCGCGACCTTCGTCGCTGCCGTTGTCGGCGATGGGCTTGCTCGCCCCGAACCCGACGGCAAGGAGTCGGCTTTCAGCAACGCCCTTTGCGACCAGCCATTGCTTGACGGTGAGTGCACGGTCGCCTGAAAGCTTCAAGGTATCGGTCGGCGATTCCGTGTTGTCGCTATGACCCTCGATGCGCAGCAATGTCACCCGCGGTTGTTGATCCAAGAACACTTTGAGCGATTCCAAGATCTCGTCGCTGCCGGAGCCCGCCTTCAACGTCGACTTGCCCGCGTCGAAAACCAAATTGCCTGGCAGCACCACCGCATCCTTGTTGACCTCCGCGGGGGCAGGTTTCTCGGCCTTGGGGGGAGCTTTCTTCTCTTCTTGCTTCGCTTCCGGAGTGGCCGGCTTCTTCGCGGGCTTCTTCTCGCTGTCCTGCTTTGCGCCGGCGGGCTTGCTGTCCTGGGCGGCGGGCTTTTTGGCTTCGGCTTCCTTCGCGGGCTTTTTCGCGTCGCTTCCGCTGCTTACGCGCGCCTCGAAGTGGCAGCCGCTCAGCGTTGAGGCTGCGAAACAGGTGCACAGCGCGGTCAGGAGCCAATGGGAGTTCTTCGATAAAATACGCGGCATTAGCTCTCCTCGGGGCAAGCGGGCGTGTTCTAGCGCGGCGTTTGGGCGCCTGCCAATTGCAAACGGTTAGGCTCGTGCTTGCGTTCAGGCTCCGGGGCCTGGAAGCGCTTGTTGGGCCATCGCAATGCTTCCCGGGGATTGGGCTGGAAGCGAGCGCTGCGCAGGGGTAGCCGAAGGCTGTGGCCGCCGAATTCGTTCACCTCAACGTCCACACCCAATTCTCGTTCTTGGTCAGTACGATCAAGGTCGAAGCGTTGGCGGAGCGCGCCAAGCATTTGGGCATGCCTGCAGTGGCTATCACCGACCACGCGAATATGTTCGGTGCCATCAAGCACTGGAAGAAGTGCAAGCAGTACGGCGTTCAACCGATCCTCGGTTGTGAGCTGAATCTCAGTCGCGGCAAAGCCGGCAGCAAGGTCGATCACTTTGTAGCCCTGGCCGCGACCAACGAGGGCTACAGCAATCTCGTTCGCTTGGTGAGCTCTGGGTTCCTTTCCCCCAAATCCGACGAGGCGCCCAGTGTGGATTTGGAAACACTGGCTCAGCACTCGCGTGGCATTGTGGGGTTGAGCGGGTGTTTGAACGGCGTTGCCCCACAACACGTACTGGAACACGGCCCCGATTCCGCGCCGGGTATTCTTGCGACTCTGCGCGACGTGTTCGAGCCAGGGCGCTTGTTCGTGGAGCTGCAGGATCACGGGCTTCCTGAGCAATCGGTAGTGAACGGAATTTTGACCGACGCTGCGAAGCAATTAGATTTGCCGGTGGTTGCGACGAACAACGCAGATTTCTTGCAACGCGGCGACGGCGAAGCCCAGTTGTATTTAGAATGCATCCGCAAAAATCGCCTGCACGCGCAGGTCCACGAGCACCACCACAATAGCTATGAAATGTATCTGAAAGACGCGCGTGAGATGGCGCAGCTATTCGGCGAGGGCGATGCGTTGAAGAACACATTGCGTGTCGCGGAAATGTGCTCGGAGCTGAAGCTTCAGCTCGATAAGCCGATGTTGCCTAAGTTTCCCGTGCCCGCGGATCACAGCATCGAAAGCTATTTCCGCAATGTATCGGAAGTGGGGCTAGAGCGACGCTTCGCGGAGGCGCGCGCCCTCGGCGTTGCCCTCGACGAAAGCAAGTACCGCGAGCGACTGCAAATCGAGTTGTCAGTGATCGTGGGCATGAAATACGCCGGGTATTTCTTGATCGTGTGGGATTTTATTCGCGAGGCGAAGGAGCGTGGCATTCCCGTGGGCCCTGGCCGCGGTTCGGGCGCCGGCTCCATTGTCGCGTACGCGCTGGGCATCACCTCGATCGATCCCATTCCGTATAATTTGCTGTTCGAGCGCTTCTTGAACCCGGAGCGCGTTTCGATGCCCGATTTCGATATCGATTTTTGCATGGCACGCCGCGACGAAGTGATCCGCTATGTGTCGGAAAAATATGGGGCGGATTGTGTGGGGCAGATCGCGACCTTCCAGAATTTGAAAGCGCGCAGCGTGATCAAAGACGTAGCGCGCGCCATGGGCATCGCGGCGCCAGAAGCGCAGCGTATTGCCAGCCTGGTGCCGGATAAGGGTCAGGGTAAGACCTACACCGTGGATGAAGCGGTGCAGATCGAGCCCAAACTCAAAGATCTATCGACCACGGATGCGCGCATTGGGGAACTGCTCAGGCAGGCTGCGAAGCTAGAAGGGCTTACGCGCCATGCGGGGAAACACGCTGCGGGCGTCGTGATCAGCGACGGCCCACTGGTTGACCACGTGCCCTGTTTCGAAAGCGACGGCGTAGTCGTCACTCAATACGACAAAGACGACGTCGACTCCGCCGGCCTGATCAAATTCGACTTCTTGGGCCTGAAGACGCTCACCGTGATCGATATCGCGCAGCGTTTGATCAATGCGCGGCCCGATAGGGCAGGCAGTCCGCTCGACATTGAAGCGCTCAAGCTGGACGATCGACCGACGTACCAACTGATCACCAGCGGTGAGACCACCGGCGTGTTCCAATTGGAATCGAGCGGCATGCAGAATCTGCTGCGGCAGCTCAAGCCGGATTGCTTCGAAGACATCATTGCCGCCGTGGCGCTCTATCGCCCGGGGCCGCTGGGCACCGGCATGATCGACGACTTCGTGGGGGGGAAACACGGCCGCAAGGCGATCCGTAAATTGCACCCGCTGGTCGATGAGCTACTCAAGCCGACGTACGGCGTGGTGGTCTATCAAGAGCAAGTGATGCAGCTCGCACAGAAGCTAGCGGGTTACACACTCGGCTCAGCGGATTTGCTGCGTCGCGCCATGGGCAAGAAGAAGGCCGAAGAAATGGCTGCTCAACAAGCGGCCTTTGTGCAGGGCGCGGTGAACAATGGCGTGAATGCAGAACAGGCGGAAGCGATCTTCAAAGAGGTCTCCGGATTTGCCGAATACGGCTTCAACAAGAGCCACTCTGCTGCATACGCGTTGATCACGTATCAAACTGCGTACCTCAAAGCACATTATCCCGTGGAGTTCTTTGCCGCGCTGATGACGGCAGACAAGGATAAGATCGACAAAGTCGTGCGCACGATTGCCGAGGCGCGCAATTGGGGCGTCAGCGTGCTACCGCCCGATGTGAACGCCAGCGACATCGATTTCACGGTCGTCTACCCGCAGCGTACGGGCCCGGTGAGGCCTTCAGGCAAATTGCGCGATAAGCTTGCCCCTCAGATTCGCTTCGGATTGGGCGCCGTGCGTGGGGTGGGCAGCGGGGCGCTGGAAACGATTTTCGAGGCTCGCAAAGCGGGAGGGGCGTTCCGCGATCTATTCGAATTCGCCGTGAGAGTAGACGCGCGCAAGATCAACAAGGGCGTTTTGGAATCGCTGGTGCAGTGCGGCGCGTTTGACAGCGGTCTGTCTGAGCTGGGCATCAGCCGCGCGCGGGCCTATGCGGCGGTGGATTCCGCTTTGGAGCGTTCGCGCAGTGCCAGTCGCGATCGCGAGCGTGGGCAAACGAATCTGTTCGGGTTGTTTGACGCGGCGCCCAAAGCTGCGGCCTCCTCCAATAGCGCCCCGTCGCGCCCCACTGGGGACTACCCCGAGGTGGAAGAGTGGGATCAGAACCATCTGCTTGGGATGGAGAAGCAAGCGCTCGGCTGTTACGTCTCGGGACATCCGCTCAATCGCTACGCCGGCAAATTGAATCGGTTGGGGATCACCAGCAGCAGCGCATTGGGCGAAGCCGCGGCTTGGACCCAAGTGAGCGTGGTAGGCATGGTGGAAGGCTACCAAGAGAAGTTCTTCCGCAATGGCTCGGGCGGCAAAGCGAGCTTTTTCGAGCTCGAGGATCTGAACGGGCGCGTGCGCGCTAAGCTGCGAGGGGATCGCGTGGATCTGTTCGCCCCAGTGCTGACCGGCGGGCAACCTGTCATGGTCACCGGCAAGGTCAGTTTCCCCATTTCAGATGAAGCGACCGCTGACAGCGAGCCCACGCTCTTGGTCGACGAAGTGGAGCCGCTGACCCAAGCGGTTCGCCGCGGTGCACGCGCGGTGTGCATTCGATTGAAAGCGTCGCAAACCGCGCCCACACAGCTGCGTAGCCTGAAGGAACTGCTCAAGAGTCGACCTGGGAGCTGCCCGGTCGAGATCGTGTTCAGCCTGGAAGACGGTGCGCAGACCGTGCTCAGCCTGGAAGGCACCAAGGTTGAGCCGGACGACGCTATGTTGACGCGGCTCGAGCGGCTATTCGGCGATAATGTTGCCGAGTTGCTGTAGCCGGCAGTGTTGTTGTAGCGGGCAGTGGGCCCGTTAGCTTCCGTAAGTGTGCGTT
>DATJEQ010000397.1:0-7629 GCA_035496495.1 Polyangiaceae bacterium | reverse complement strand
AGCACCAGTGGAGGCGCAATTTCGACGATTCGTTCGAACTGGTGCCATTTGCCACGCTGGGCGAACACATCGGAGCCCACCAGCAGGCGCAGCTGCCAACTGGGATTCCGCTTGGCCACTTCCTGTAGGGTGTTCAAGGTGAAGTTGGGGTGCGGCAGCTCGCTCTCAAGATCGGAAATGGCAACTTGGGCAAGCGACTTGAACGCGAAGCGGGTCATGGCCAAGCGATCTTCGAAGCTGCTCAGCGGCTTGGCGAAGGCATGTGCACAAACGGGCACCACCAGGACTTGGTCAATCTCAGCGGTGCACAGCGCGTAGGCGGCGGCGAGCACGTGCCCGACATGGGGCGGATCGAAGCTGCCACCGAAGAACGCCACATTCATGAGATCACCCGCCCGACACTGTGAGCTTAGCGGCACTGAGCGTTGACAGGCGTTCGCTGCGCACAAGCGCGCACTGGCCATCGTACAATTTCAGGTCGATGCCCGCCGCACCAGTGTCATCGAGGACGATGACTCCCGCGCTATCGAGCGAGCCTGGGCAGAGAAACCAGCGCTGGCCGACTTGTTTGATCAACGGAGCAGAGCCCTTACCGTAGATTAAGTAGCGCGCGGGTAGGATGTCCTCTTCGTTGAGAGCGGCTTTGTCGTGAATCAGGATCGCTAAATGGCCGCCCAAGATCTCGACGGATCGTGTGAATTCGCCGGGCATGCAGTGAAAGGCGCGCAAGGCCCTGAATCGGCGCGTTTGCTCGACGAAATTGCCGGTGTGCTCGCGCTCATCACTGCAACAGCGTTCGCCGGCTTTGATCCACAGCGCCTCTTCGCTCGCTTCGCCGCCCAAGATTTCGCGCCCCCAGGCCTCCGTGGTGCGATCCAGCTGGTCATCGAGCCCCAGGTAGATCGCGCGCTCCACTCGGCATCGGTCGAGCAAGAATTCGCACACGCTGCGCAGCTGCTGGGCTTGCGAACCCACTGGGCCAATCAAACCAAGTCGCATTGCACCTCTGAATTTAGCGGATTCTCACTCTTCCGCCAGGGTGCCGAATAACGCCAAGCCACCTGCTAGGAAGACCACGTCGAATACCAACATCAGCACCAAGTAATCGCTCAACTCGCCCAGCGGCATGCCCGAGAGCAATTCGCGCGTCGCGACCACAGCGGCCAGTAATGTGGGACACAGCAGCGGAAAGAGCACGATTGCCAGCACCAGATCACGGGCGCGCGTGCGCACCGTCATCAGGCCGAACAACGTCGCTGAAAACGCAATTCCCGGGGTTGCGGCCAATGCCAGGAGCAGCAAGCCTGCGCCGGAGGTCAGCAAATTCACATTGAAAAACAATGCCGTTGCGGGAATTACCACGGCTTCAACCACGGCCAGGAAAGCCAGCAGCGAGCAGGCCTTGCCGGCGAACAGCGCGCTGGGCATCAGCGGCGAAGTGATCAACGCGTCGAATGCGCTTTCCTCACGCTCGCGCTGCCAGCTGCGGCTGAGGGAAAGAATGGTGGCGAAGGCAACCGCGAGCCAAATAACTCCAGCAGCAACCTGGTAGCGCGTTTCCGGCCCTAAGTAATAGGAGAGGGAAGAGAGGATAACCACCAACACCGCGAAGAACACGCTGGTCGTCAGCACTTCGCCGGTTCGTGTTTCGATCAACACGTCTTTGTTGAACACCACGGCTGTCTGCTGCAGCCAAGCGCGGGCGCGGTGTTCACTGCTCGGCATTCACGCCAGTATCGCTAGGATCGTGCGGCCTGGCAAATGGGTTGGACCCAATGCGCCTTGTGGGCGGTCGGCGCTTTGCCGAAATGAGCCATTTGTCGCTGAGGGCAGTGGTGTGTCCGATGAAGATCGGGCTAGGATGTGCGGAACAAAGCACCATGGCCGAGCGACGCATTGCCGACTTATTTCACTGTAGCGAAGAGACGTATTGGTCGAAGCTGTTCTTCGACGAGGCCTACAACAAAACGCTGTTCCTCGAAGAGCTACGCTTCGAATCGTGGAATATTGTGCGCAGCGAGGAGAACGACCGGCAGATCCTGCGCACGGTAGATGCGGTGCCGCGCGTCGGCAATTTGCCGATGCCCATCAAAAAGCTCATCAAGAACGGCGCGGGCTACCGCGAAGAATCCGTATTCGACAAGCAAACGCGGCGTTGTACTGCGACGGCCATTCCCCGCTCACTGGCGGATCGATTGCGCATCAAAGGGGTCACCTCGACAGAGCCCGTGGCTGAGGGGCGCTGCAACCGCGTGTTCACCGTATCGGTGAAAGCGGAGGTGTTCGCCGTGGGCGGAATGCTTGAGACGCTGATCTTGGACGATCTACAAAGGATCTACGCCAAGGCTGCGCGCTTCAGCAATCGCTGGATCGCCGAGCGTGGGTTGTAGAAATGAGCGTGGCCTGTACAGCAAGGACCAGCGTGGCCTGCAAAGGCCAGGAATAGTCAGCGCGCTTTGGCTTGCGACTTCTTTGAACGCAGGTTGCGCTTCTTAGCCTTGGGCTTGGCATCTGCCGCGGGGGCAGCAGCTTTGGCTTTGGCCGCACCGCGCGTTGCGCTGTGGTGCAGATCGACCAAGCGCGGCGTGGGATAAGCTTCGAGCTTCGTCTTGTAGCTGCCGTCTTTCGCGCGCAACTGAAGCTTGAGGATGGCTTCAATCAGTTTAGCGCGGCTGCCGAAATCCTTCTTCACCTGGGTCAAGGTGTCGTGCAGCTTGAGCAACTTCCCGTTGGCCACGTTCTTGAGCGCTTTGGCATCGCTCACGCGATCCAACCACAGCTCTTTGGTGGTCAGCTTTTCCAAGGCGGAAAGGAGCTTGGCTTTGTCCCCAAAGCGTTGTTTGACTTGATTGAGAGGGCTGCTTTTCATGACTTCGCTCCTGCTTTTCATCCCGCTTTGCAGACTGCGGCCGAACGGTGCGGGCTTCTACCAGCCTAAGGGCGGCCATGCAACCCGGCAAAAGAGGGCCATTTCCCGAAGCGCGGGGCGATTTTGGGCTTTAAGGGCGAGGGTTGGGGTGACGCAAATCGCTGTGCATGGTACGCGCGGCCAGTCCAAATCCGCCCAGGCAAGGGCAAGCAGGCCAACAAGATAAGTGAGCAGGTCGTGAGCACAGCTGGTTCAGTGCGAGTTCGTTACGCGCCGTCGCCGAGCGGTTACCTCCACATTGGGGGTGCCCGCACCGCGCTGTTCAACTGGCTTTGGGCCCGAAATCAGGGTGGCACCTTCGTGCTGCGGGTGGAGGATACGGATCAAGAGCGCAGTTCGATAGAGAGCGTGCGCGCCGTGCTCGACGCCATGAAGTGGCTCGGGATGGATTGGGACGAGGGGCCCGAAGTGGGCGGCCCGCACGGCCCTTACTTCCAAAGTGAACGCCGCGCACGCTACCGCGAAGTCGTGGAGAGTCTGATCGCCCAGGGCAAGGCCTATCGCTGTTACTGCACCAAAGAGGAGCTGGCCGCGGCCCGCGAAGCGCACAACGCTCAATTCCCCAAGCAGCCGTTTGTGTACCCCGGTACTTGCCGCAACCGAAAAGATACCCCGGATTTGCCCCACGTGGTGCGCTTCTTGGCGCCGCAAACCGGCAGCACGGATTTTATCGACAAAGTCTTCGGAAAGGTGAGCACACCGAACAACCAGTTGTACGATTTCGTGCTGATGCGCAGCGACGGCTTCCCGCTTTACAACTTAGCCTGTGTGGTCGACGACCACGACATGGCGATCACGCTGGCCGCGCGGGGTAGGGATCACCTGGGTAACACCCCGCACCAATTGCTGATCTACGCGGCGCTGGGTTGGCAGCCGCCGGATTTTGCTCACCTGCCCATGATGCTGGATGCCAAGGGTGCGAAGTTGTCCAAGCGTACCGCGTCGGTCGCGGTGCAAGATTATCGCGACCGGGGCTACCCCGCTCAAGCGGTGCTCAATTACATCGTGCGCTTCGGGTGGTCTTATGGGGATCAGGAGATTTTCACGCCCGCGCAGCTGGTTGAATTGTTCTCCTGGGATCGCGTGAGCAAATCGGACGGCAAATTCGATGAGAAGAAATTCGCAGACGTTGCCTTCGAGCACCTGAAGACCCCCGAGCTCACCCCCAACGAGCGCTACGCCGAAGGGGTGACGCCGTTGCTCGCCGCGAATGGGCTCAAGCCCGCAGATACGGCGCAACTGTACAGTGCGATTGCCACGGTGCGCCCCCGCGCGCGCACGTTCGTGGAAGCGGCTTCAACGATGGAGTTCTATTTCAAAGGCACCCTCGATTACGACGCGGCTGCGCGCGCTGCTCTGAGTGGGGCTCAGGTTGCAGCGGTGCTGGAGCACACGATCAGCTTGGTGCCCCAGGAGGGCGCCATTGAGGCTGCTGCCTTGGAAGCGCAGTTCAAAGCCTGGGTGGACTCCCAGGGCATGAAAATGAAAGATGCCGCGCAACCCGTGCGTGCGGCCCTCACCGGGCGCACGGTGAGCCCCGGGTTGTTCGATGTGATGGCTGTGCTCGGGCCCAAGGTCACCTCGGAGCGTTTGCGGCAAGGGCTACAGCTGGCGCGCGGCGCTACGACATGAATCGTTTGCTCCGCACGCTGATGCTGGGGCTAGCCTCACTGGCGCTGGCTTCACTGGGGCTCACCGTCACCCGTCTCGCTGCTGCCGCGCCGGCTGCAAACCCGCTTTCACTGCCCGTGATGCCGCTGCCAAAGGTGGCGTGGTTCAACGCGCTGCTGGCTCAGGCCCCCATCAAGGCCGTGCTGCCCATTCCCATCTTGGCGGCGTTGGCCCCGGTGGCCTGGCGGGTGTTTCGGGGCACTTGGCGCAGCTTCGACTGGGAGGCAACGCTGTACCGTGTGCGCCGTTCGCGGCCGGTCAAGAACGCGGGCTGGGCGGCGCGCCTGTCACAACGGGACAAGATGGTGGGCTGGGTCAGTGGGGCCTGGCGAACCGGCATTTTGGGGCGCCGCAAGCGCGACGACGAGGCCGCGCTGTTCTCCAGCGCCGGCAACAGCTTGCACGAGATCGACTACCGCCCCGCGGCGTGTTTCGTGATCACCGCCATGGTGCTCACGATGCAGGAATATTACGGCGGTCGCTCCTTTTACGACGGCTCGATCGACCCGATTTTACGCGCGCTGGAAAAGAGCGGCTGGGCGTTTCTCAAGCTCAAGAAATACAGCGAGCTGTACGGTTACGCCTGGTGGGTGTTGGCGCGACTGGTGGGCTACGTGGGCATCCCGGTGACGTTCTGGAAGCTGATTTTCCCGAAAGACAGCCTGCTCGACATGGGCCTGCGCACGCGCGGCTTCATCTCGCATCTATGGATCTACGGCGTGTGCCTAGCCATCGTGCTGCCGGTGCTGCTGCTGGTCGCTCAGCAGCCGGATTTCGGCACCTACTACCCGTTTTACAAGAACAGCTCGCGCAGCTGGTTCGACTTCCTGCTGTGGGAGAGCATGTATTGGCTGCAATTTCTGTCGCTGGAGTTCTTCTTCCGCGGCTGGATGCTGTCGGTGCTGCGGCGCACACTGGGGGCGGCAGCGATCTTCGCCATGGCGGTGCCTTACTGCATGATCCACTACGGCAAGCCGTACCTGGAGGCGCACGGCGCCATTGTCGCGGGCGTTGTCTTGGGTTCCCTGGCGATGCGAACGCGCAGTATTTATGCGGGTTTCCTGCTGCACATCACGGTGGCGGTGGGAATGGATCTGCTCTCGCTGTGGAAACGTGCCTCACTGCCGCACAGCTTCTGGGCGGCGGGCTAGAGCGCTCACCAGCATTCGCTGCAACGGCGCTGACGCCGTTGACGGTTTCGAGCGCGTTGCGGATGACGATGGTGCTGGCGGTATCTGAGCGCATTGGATAAGCTTCTCATCAGGTAGGCTCAGCGTCTTGGTGAGCAGCACTTTGAATGCGAAGGAGTATTTGATGGCGAATACGGTTGTGTCCCTCAACGATGCGAGAGTTCGCAATGGCGAGACAACTGCAGTTCGTCGCGACGCTTCAGATGAAGAAGGCAGCTGGACGAGTGCCGACAGCGCCAAGCTCTACCAAGTTCCCGGCTGGGGCGATCCGTACTTCTCCGTGAACGAGAAAGGGCGCGTGGTCGTGCGCCCCAACCCCGCGCAAGAGAACAGCATCGATCTGCACGATCTGGTGGTGGACATGAAGGCGCGCGGTCTGAATTTGCCGCTGCTGATTCGTTTCTCTGACATCTTGGCCAATCGCATCAAGCGCATCAACGAATGCTTCGAACGCGCCATTGCCGAATATAATTACGGCGGCACATACCGCGGCGTGTTTCCGGTGAAGGTCAACCAGCAGCGCCACGTCGTGGAAGAAGTCGTCGAGTTCGGCAAGCCCTGGAGGTTTGGGCTTGAGGTGGGCTCGAAGGCTGAACTCTTGATCGCTTTGGCCACCATGAAAGAAGCCGGTGGTTTGATCATCTGCAACGGCTACAAAGATCTGACCTACATTGAGACGGCGCTGATCGCCCAGCGTTTCGACAACACGGTCATCGTGGTGCTTGAGCGATTGGAAGAACTCGACTTGGCGCTCAAGGCCTCACAGCGCTTGGGTATCAACCCCACTTTGGGTGTGCGCGCGAAGTTGTCTTCCAAGGGCATGGGTCGCTGGGCGGATTCCGCAGGGGATCGCGCGAAGTTCGGTCTTACCGTATCAGAAATTGTGGAGCTGACGGATCGACTTGCAGCGGCCGACAAGCTCGACGCGCTGCAGCTGTTGCACTTCCACATTGGTAGCCAAATTTCGAGCATCATTCCCATCAAGAACGCGATGCAGGAAGCGGCGAACATCTACGTTGAGCTCGCGAAGATGGGTTGCAAGATGGGCTATGTGGACATCGGTGGCGGCCTGGCCATCGATTACGACGGCTCGAAGACGGATTTTCACGCATCGAGCAACTACACCCTGCAGGAATACGCGGCGGATGTGGTGGCCACGATCCAAGACGCTTGCACGCGCAATCATTTGCCGGAGCCCTCGATCATCAGCGAGAGCGGGCGGGCGGTGGCGGCACACCAATCCGTGTTGGTGTTTGACGTGCTAGGGGCGAATGAGGTGCGCTTTGGCAGCCCCGTCGCGCCGCCTCGCGAGGCCCACCGCGTGCTGCACCACTTGTACGAAACCTACCAAGGCATCTTGCCCAAGAACGTGCAGGAGTCGTGGCACGACGCTTCGCAGGGCAAGGAAGAGGCACAAAATCTCTTTAAATACGGATACCTAGGTCTTCGTGATCGTGCGCAAGCCGAGCGCCTGTTTTGGAGCTGCTGCGAGAAGATCCAAGACACGATGGCTCGCCTGAAATTCGTGCCGGAAGAGCTGCACAACCTGCAGAAGGTGATGAGCGCCATCTATTACTGCAATTTCTCGGTGTTTCAGTCGGCGCCCGATGCTTGGGCGATCGATCAGCTCTTCCCCATCATGCCCATCCATCGCCTTGAAGAGCGCCCCACGGTGCGCTGCACCTTGGCTGACCTGACCTGCGACAGCGACGGCATCGTCGATCACTTCATCGACGTGGAAGATGTGCGCAACACACTCGACGTGCACGAGTTGCGCCCCGGTGAGCCGTATTACTTGGGTATTTTCTTGAATGGCGCGTATCAAGAAATCTTGGGCGA
>DATJEQ010000396.1:0-2209 GCA_035496495.1 Polyangiaceae bacterium | reverse complement strand
CGGCAAATTCCCGCAGGTATTGCGCGTTATTTGGACGCACGTTATTTTCTCGCGCCTAGGGCCTTAAGTGGCCATGCTGCCCGGCCGCAACCATGGAAAGAGAACTTGAAGTTGCAGGTTTGCTGGCTCGCGAAGCGGGCGGCTTGATCTTGGGCTATTTCAAAAAAGGCCTTGCCGTTGAAGCAAAAGACAACGACGAGCCGGTGACACTGGCCGATCGCCAGGCCTCGGAGTTCATTGTTGGCGGCCTTCAAAAGGCATTCCCAAGCGATCTGATCATTTCCGAAGAAGCAGCCCCGGATCTAAAGCGGCTGGTGACCGCACAACGCGTGTGGTTCGTCGATCCATTGGATGGCACCAAGGAATTCATCCGTGGCTTGACCAATTTTTCGGTGCTGATTGGCCTGTGTGTCGAAGGGGTGCCTTCATTGGGCGTCGTGTATCAACCGATCGGGGATGTGCTCTACCGCGCCGCCCCCCGACACCCCGCCGAACAGATCGATCAGCGCGGCGCGACGCGATTGCGCGTGAGTACTGTGAGCGCCGTATCGCAAGCGCGCTTGACGGTTTCCGAGAGCGATCGGCGACCGGTGCTCGACGACATCAAACACAACCTGGGCATCGAGAAGGAGCACCCCATGGGCTCCGTGGGGCTCAAGTTCTGCATGATCGCCAATCAAAATGCCGATCTCTACATCAACCCCACCGCCGGAGCCAAAGCCTGGGACACCTGCGCATCGGCCGCGATTCTGACATCAGCAGGAGGCCAAGTCAGCGACGTCTTCGGCACCCCACTCTTGTACCGCGACCCCGAGCTTTGGCACACCCGAGGCATCGTCGCCTCCAACGGCTTCCTTCACGCGAGCGCGATCGGGGCCACTCGCGCCGTGTTTGAGGGCAAGACGCAGCTGGATTGAGGGTGTTTTCGCAGCTGCCGTTGAGCCACCACCCTGTTGGCCCTGACCGCGTAATGAGGTACACTATATCTGTGACGCCCGCGGAATCTCGTCGCGCTGCCCGCGCAAACTGGAGCGTGCAGGTATTTCGCGATAGCGGTCCGGGTGGCCTCGCCGCAAGCGAGATGGCCGAAGCCGATGCTGAATTCTGGCTTAGAATCCCACTCGAGGAGCGAGCCCGTGTCGTTTGGGAACTCAGTGAAGAACTCTTCGCCCTGAGCGAGCCGGAGAACCGTGAACGAAGACTTCCTCGATCTGCTTTCAGCATTGTCCGCCGCTAACGCCAAGTTCTTGGTGGTTGGGGCGTATGCGGTGGGCATCCACGGTAGACCCCGCGCGACCAAGGATTTGGACGTGTGGATCGAGGCTTCTGCAGAAAACGCCTGCCGCGTAATGGAAGCGCTGCGACGCTTCGGAGCACCGCTGCAAGGGCTCACGGAAAAAGACCTTGCCACTCCTGACGCTGGTTTCATGATGGGTCTACCTCCGCGGCGCATTGATATCCTCACCAAAATCTCAGGAGTGGATTTCGTCAACGCATGGCCCAATCGAAAAGAAGCAGAAGTTAAGCCTGGTTTGCGGTGCCCTTTTATTGGTCTTGATGATCTGATTCAAAACAAGAAAGCGGCGGCGCGGCCGCAGGACATTGTTGATGTTGGTGTGCTCGAACACCTGCAAAAACGCGGTTGACGGCAAAGATCTGAGTGCACGCCTGAACTAGCCGCCGAGCAGCGACTGCGCCCGGTCGACAATGCTCTTCGCGATGCTGAACGAGGAGGTTGCGGCGGGGGAAGGCGCGTTGCAGACGTGGATGGCGTTTTTCGTCTGTTGGATCACGAAGTCGTCGACTAGCGACCCGTCGCGATTCAAGGCCTGCGCTCGAATACCGCTGCGGGCGGGCACTAAGTCTTCCACGCGCACTGCGGGCACCAGCTGCTGCAGGGATTCGCAGAAAGCGCGTTTACTCAACGAACGACCGAGTTCCCCCAGACCCGCTCGCCAGTGTTTGTTCGCTAGCCTGAGAAAGCCGGAGTAGGTCAATGTTTCCCAAGCATCCTTGATGTTCACTTGATGCTTTTCATAGGCCTCGCGCCCCAACGCCAACACAGCGTTGGGGCCGCATTCAATTGCGTTATGGACCGAGCGGGTGAAATGCACACCGAGGAACGGAAAACTGGGATCCGGCACGGGGTAGATCAGGTTCTTCACCAGTCCTCTCGCCTCGGGCCTAAGTTCGTAATATTCCCCACGAA
>DATJEQ010000395.1:0-7411 GCA_035496495.1 Polyangiaceae bacterium | reverse complement strand
TACAAGCGTTCAATGTTGAACAAATTAATAGTCTTACGCGCGTTCAGTGCAACTATGTGATGTTTAACATTAATAGTTAATTGTAAGTTATTGTTATGACATATGAATACATGTGTACAAACTGCGGCCACCAATGGGAGGCCGAGCAAGCAATCAGCGCCAGCCCACTGAAGAACTGTCCCAAGTGCAAGAAGGCCACGGCCAAGCGGCAGATCTCCGGCGGAACGGGATTTCTGCTCAAAGGTGGCGGTTGGTACGCCGATGGCTATGGTTCCAGTGGCTCATCGAGCTCGAAAGAGAGCAGCAGCGATAGCGGTGAGTCGAGCAGTGACACGAAGAGCAGCGCTTCCACCAGCAGCAGCGCGTCGGAGAGTTCCAAGTCGCCTGCCAGCAGCGCCAGCTCAAAGGAAGGCTCCACTAAGGCGGGGGGTAGCAAACCCAGTAAATCCAAGGCGGCAAAGGCCAGCTGAGCGGTTCCCGGAATGCGCCTCGTCACCGACACCATCGCGCAGCTCAGGCCCTACGAGGCGGGTAAGCCGCTGGAGGAGCTGGCACGGGAGCTCGGCGTGCAAGGCGCCATCAAGTTAGCTTCAAATGAAAACGCACTGGGCCCTTCGCCTAAGGCGCTGGCCGCAGCCCAAGGCGCGCTGCACGATCTGCACCGTTACCCGGACGCGGCGCAGTACGAATTGCGCCAGAAATTAGCTCAATTCTTGCGGGTTAAGCCACAAGAAGTCGCGCTGGGCGCCGGCTCGAATGAACTCTTGGATTTGATTGTGCGCACGTTCTGCACCGCAGAGCACCACATCGTCTTCGCCGAACCCTCCTTCGTCGTTTACCGAATGGCGGCGCTGGCGCATGGAGTGCCTTTTACAGCCGTGCCCCTGCGCGATTATGTCCACGATTTGCCGGCAATGACCGCGGCCGTGCGCCCCAACACGCGGGTGGTGTTCGTGGCCAACCCGAACAACCCCACCGGCACCGGCGTGACGGCGGATGCGCTGACCGCGTTCGTGCGCAGTGTGCCCGCGGAAGTGATCGTAGTGATCGACGAAGCGTACATTGAATACGCTGACCCCCTGCCGGTGGATGCGCTCACGCTGCGGGAGTCACATCCGAATGTGGTGTGCTTGCGCACCTTCTCGAAGATCTACGGGCTCGCGGCGCTGCGCTTGGGCTACGCGGTCGCGAACGCGGAAATTGTGCACTACTTGGATTGTGTGCGAGCCCCGTTTAACGTGAGCAGCATCGCCCAAGCGGCGGGGTTGGCGGCGCTCGGCGATACCGAGCATGTGAAGGCCAGCTGTGAATTGAACCGCAGTGAGCGAGCGCGCATTGCCGCGGCCCTTGTCGGGCGGGGGATCAAGGTTGTTCCCAGCCAGGCGAATTTCGTGTTGATCGAGTTGGGGCGGCCGGCGCAGCCTATTTATCAAGCGCTGCTCCAGCGCGGCGTGATCGTGCGCCCCATTGCCGTACTGCCCAATTGCTTGCGGGTGACGATCGGGCTGCCCGCAGAGAACGATAGGCTGCTATCCTCCCTGGCCGAGGTGCTCGCTTGAGGACACGACGACAGACTCTAAAGATCGCTTTCGGGGCGGCGGCACTGGTCGCGGCCAGCTCGTTGATCGGCTGCGGGGGTGCGGGCGAGGAAGTCATCATCAAGACTGCCGCGGGCGCGGAGCTGAAAGCGGCGGACATCGATCGCGATCCGTATGCGCTGCTGCCGGAAGGGCCCCTGTTGCTGGTGAAGACGGACGCGCAGGCACAGTTTCGCTCGCAGTTCGGGCAGAAGCTGCTGCAGATCGTGATGAGTCGGCTACCGGTGCCTCAGAGCGCCCAATTCGTCCCCGAGCGAGATCTGGATTCACTATTGGTCGGCGTGTACTCGATGCAGGGAGTGGACTTTGCGGCCGTTGCAACGGGGCGTTTTTCGCCGCAATCGATCGCCGCGGCGGCAGACGGCGTCACGCAAACGCCGCTCGGCGCGCCCCTGGTGAAGAGCGAATACGCAGGCCGCACGCTGTACACCGTGGGCAATGTGGGGTTCACGTTGCTCACCGATCATACCGTGCTTTACGGCAATGAAACCGGCATGCGCCGCGCGTTGGATCGCATCGCGCAGGGGCAGTTGCAACGGCGCATCCCTCAATGGATGGAAAGTTTCCTGCGCACCCAGAATGCGCCGCTGGTTGCCGCGGCGGATCTGGCCAGCTCGCCAGAGGTTGCAGCCGCAGCTTCCTCGGTGGCGCTGGCACACGGGTTGAGCGCCGCCACCGTTACCGGAAATTTTGAAGCGCCGGGAATGAATCTCGGCGGACGATTGACCTATCAAGATGCGAACACCGCTCAGCAAGGCGCTCAAGCCATCATTGCGCTGCGACAACGCATTCAGTCGTATTCGTTTCTGACCGCGCTGATGGGCATTGGCGATCCGATCCAGCAATTGACGGTGACGCCCGCGAACAACGTGGTGGACTTTCAGTTGGCCCTGCAGGGCGGCGTGGTCACTCAGCTGCTCAATCAACTGGGCGGCGCTGTGGGCGTTCCCGCAGGGCCCGTACGCGCAACGACGACGCCCTCCCATTGAGTAAGAAGGCAATCGTTCATGAGTCGTATTCAGCCTGTGGTCGCAATCGACGGCCCTGCCGGCGCCGGCAAGAGCACGGTTTCAAAAAGAGTGGCCGGCGCGCTAAAATTCCTGCTCTTGGATACGGGCGCGCTGTATCGCTGCGTCGCGCTCACCGCGCAGCGTGGCGGCGTCACTGGGGATGAAGAAATCGCAGATTTGGCGCACCAACTCGCTGCGCAAGGCGCCATCCAATTCGAGAATTTAGGCGCGGGCGAGCAGGCAGTGCTGCTTTCCGGCGAAGATGTCTCGAAAGCGATTCGCACCCCAGAGATCAGCCAAGGAGCAAGTCGCGTCTCGGCAATTCCCGCGGTGCGCGGTGCGCTGTTGGAAATGCAGCGCGCGGTGGGCCGCGACGGCGCCGTCGTCGTGGAAGGCCGCGACATTGGCAGCGTGGTGTTCCCCGATGCGGAGGCGAAGTTCTTCCTCACCGCCAGCGTCGCGGAGCGCGCCAAGCGGCGTCACGAAGAGCTGCTCAGTCGCGGCGCCGCCGATTCTGATCTCAACGCGGTGATGCGCGAGGTTGAAGAGCGGGATCGTCGGGACTCGAACCGCCCCGTGGCGCCTTTGGTGCAAGCGCCGGATGCAGTGCTGATCGACAGCACGGGGCTGAGCATCGATCAAGTCGTTGAGTTGATCGTGAAGCGCGTGCAGCGGATCGCGGCTGAATCGGATCCGCAAGACGCGACGTTCCTGCCGCGCTGAAGATTGCATCGAGGTTGCAGCGACCGATGAACGCGCCGCAGAGACGTCGGCTCAGGGTGCCTTCAGGGTGGGGGCTGCCCTTGGTGCTCGGGGTGCCGGTGATCGTGCTCACCGTGCTGGCAATCGGTTACTACCGCTACATTCACTACACGCGCGTCGCGGTGCGTCACGTTCCGGCTGGAGCCTATTTCGCGACGCGGATCGATCTGGAGCAAGTGGTGCTGTTCGAGCCGTTTCGCAAGCACCTACTGCCCGTGCTCAATCGTGCCAGGGGTGGCGAAGGCGGCGCTGAAGGGTCGCCAGGTAGAATCGCGCGCATTGAGAAAGCCCTGGGTGCCAATCTAGCCTTAGACACGCGCGAGGTCGTGTGGGCGATCGGGCCCGAGGCGTCTGAATGGACGTTGATCATCGGCGGATTGTTCCCGCGCGCTCGCGTCGTGGCCGGGTTGACTCAGGCGCTGAGCAGCGATTCACAGCTGTCTGTTCGCTCCTCCGGCGATGGGGCATCATTGGAGATTTCACCGTGGCAGGTGTTCGTGGGGCAGGCGGATGACGGCGTCGTCGTTGTATCAAGCAGTGACGCACAATTGCGCGCATCGCTGCCTTCAAGCGAAGCTTTCTTGGGTTTGGGGCTCCATCAGGAGGGGCCAGGCAGCTTCGGGTTCACGCGCACGGTGGTGCCCGAAGAATGGCGCGCGGCGTTTGCAGGCGTGGAGAGCCTGAGTGGTTCATTGGGCTTGGGCGACGTGGTGACGGCAAGTGTAAGTCTCCAAATGGCATCTGCATCCGGAGCCGATGAACTGCGCGCTCAAGCGACGAGTCTGCTCACAACCGCTCAAGCGATCGCCGCCTTGCAACCCGGGGCCAGCGCGTTTGCGTTGCGTGAGGTCCTAGCGCGCGCTCAGCTTTCTGGTGCTGGGGTTTCTGGAGTTGGGGGCTCTGGTGCCTCTGGCGATGTCGCTGGCAGGCAGGTTCAATTTCAGACCTTCTGGCAACTCGGCGAGGTCGACCACATCGCAGAAGAGCTGGGCGCCGCGCTGGAACGCCGGATGCAGTGAGCCGCGGGTGCGTACCGCGGGCTTTGACGCCGGGGATTAACGTTTATGGGACATTTTTGCCTCATTTGGATACCGACCCCAATGGAACAGCGGAAATTGTGGGCTTTGACGGCCTTTGCCCGGCGTTCTTATTGACTCAATGGGTCGAAAGGGGTACGCCGGCCGCCTTGCTAGGCTGGCAGGGCTGCTGGTGCCAACCAGGAACCCCCGCGCAGAATAGGTCTGCGTGCGCTACTCCGCCTCGTACTTGTAACCCCCAACATGCCTGAATCGACCACCACGACTAACACGAAAGCAACCACCGGATCTTTTGCCAGCCTTTTTGAGGGCGTGAGCGAAGAGGCCACCAGCACAGACGCCAGCACGGGCGGCGAAGGACAGATTGTCTCGGGCCTCGTGATTCAGGTCACACGCGACGCTGTCGTGGTCGACATCGGGGGCAAGAGCGAGGGCGTGATCTCGAAATCCGAGTTCACCGACTCCGAGGGGAAGTTTTCGGTCAACGTGGGCGATCGCGTTGATGTGTTCATCGAGAGCCGCGAGAACGACGACGGCCTGATCACGCTTTCCAAAGAGAAAGCCGACAAGATGAAGGTGTGGGACGAGATCTCTGCGGCGTGTGAACGCGACGAGATCATCGAAGGCACCGTGACCCAGCGCGTGAAGGGCGGCCTGTCGGTCACCATCCGCGGCGGCGTCAAAGCCTTCTTGCCGGGCTCGCAAGTGGATCTGCGCCCGGTGCGCAACCTCGACAAGCTGTTGGGGCAAACCTACGAATTCAAGGTCATCAAATTCAACAAGAAGCGTGGAAACATCGTGTTGAGTCGTCGCGTGCTGCTCGAGCGCGAGCGCGACGAAATGAAGGCGAAGACGTTGCTCAATTTGGAAGAGGGCATGGTCCGCGAGGGCGTGATCAAGAATCTGACCGAATACGGTGCGTTCGTCGATTTGGGCGGCATCGATGGCTTGCTCCACATCACGGATATGTCGTGGGGTCGCGTCAATCACCCCAGCGAAGTGTTCAAGGTGGGCGACAAGGTCACAGTCAAGGTGCTCAAGTACAACCCCGAGACCGAGCGCGTCAGCCTGGGCATGAAGCAGACTCAGGAAGATCCGTGGACGCACGTTGAAGAAGCGTTCCCGTTGGGCAAGAAGGTGCGCGGCAAGGTCGTCAGCACGACAGACTACGGCGCGTTCGTGGAGCTGGAGCCCGGTGTTGAAGGCTTGATCCACGTCTCGGAGATGAGCTGGAGCAAGAAGATCAAGCACCCCTCCAAGATGTTGGAAGTGGGGGCCGAAGTGGAATGCCAGGTGTTGGAAGTCGATTCCCGCGCCAAGCGTATCAGCCTCGGCATCAAGCAGCTTGAGCCCGATCCCTGGGCGATGTTTGCCGACCAGTACAAGCCGGGCGACAAGGTCACCGGCCAAGTGCGCTCGATCACCGATTACGGCGTGTTCGTGGGTATCGAAGAGGGCGTCGACGGCATGGTGCACAAGACGGATTTGTCTTGGACCATCAAGGTCAACAATCCTTCGGATTTGTACAACAAGGGCGACGAGGTCGAGGCCATCATCCTGTCGATCAACCACGACGAGAAGAAGGTCAGCTTGGGCATCAAGCAGATCCACGACGACCCGTGGTCGATGATTCTGACCGACTATTTACCGGGCAAGGTCGTCGATGAAATGACGGTGATCAGCGCGGCGGATTACGGCGTGTTCGTGCGTATCGTGCCGGGCATTGAAGCCTTGATTCCCAATGAGGAAATCCCCGACGGCGCTACGCCGCGCGTGGGCGACAAGGTACGCGGCGAGATCGCGAACCTCGACTCCGTCGATCGTCGCATCACCGTGACCTTGAAGAACATCGGTGAGACGTCGCGCGCCGAGCAGGTGAAGGCCGTCAAGCGTGAGGCTGAAGCCATGGCGCGCTCTTCTGCAGGCACCTTGGGTGATCTGCTGAAGGAAAAGCTGGGTGACAAGCTGCAGTCGCTGAAGGAGCAATCTGCGGCACCCAGCGACACGGAACAACAGTAACGCGAGCGGTCTTGGGTGGTTCGCGAGGCTAGCGCCTAAAGGTGGGCGATGACCGGCAGCGAGCTACCCGACTACCAGCCACCCAAGCACCAGCCGCCCAAGTACCAGGCGGGTGTTCGCGGCTGGGGTAAGCCGCGGGTCGTATTTCTGGCCATCAGTGCGGCGCTGTGCTTGCTGCTTGTGTGGTGGGCCAGCGAAGTGCTGCTGCCGTTCTTGCTGGCGGGTGTCGTTGCGTACGTGCTGACGCCAGCGGTGGCGGCGTGTGAGCGGCGCAAAGTGCCGCGCCCCGTCGCCATCCTCGTCGTTTACGGCGCTGTTTTGACTACTGGCTACCTGGGCGTCGCAGCAGTCGCACCGCGCATCTACCGCGAAGCGGTGAATCTCAGCCAGGAGGCGCCCAACATGGCGCGTCAATTGGCGACGGAGTGGGGGCCGCGCATTGAGAGCAAGCTGAACAGCATTCTTGGCCGCCACGAAGCGCCTGAGCCCCCACGTGGAGAACAGGCGGCAGCGAAGATTTCGCAGGGTGATGACGGCAGTTACAGCATCCGCCTGGGAAGCGGCTTCGACATTGTGCAGGACGGCCCGAAGCGGTGGCATGTGACCACGCACGAAGAGCTGTCGAACGCATTCAGCATTTCACAGCTGTTCAGCGACGGCATTGACGAGTCGTTCAAATACGCTCAGCGCAACGTGATGGAAGTGATTCGGGTGGGGCATGCGGTGCTGTCGCACATTGCGCATGGGCTGTTCCTGAGCTTCATGGTGTTGATGGTGGCGGGCTACTTGATGCACACGCGCGAGCGAGTAGTCGGTTTCTTCCGCTCTTTGGTGCCCCCGGCCGCGGCGGCTGATTTTGACCTGCTAATGAGTCGCATCGACAAAGGCCTCGCCGGCGTGGTGCGCGGGCAGATGGTCATCTGTTTGCTCAATGGGATGCTCAGCGCGATCGGTTTTGCGCTGCTCGGCCTCAAGTATTGGCCCA
>DATJEQ010000394.1:0-4902 GCA_035496495.1 Polyangiaceae bacterium | reverse complement strand
CGTGAGGAAATCCCTAAATCATTCAATGCCTTACGCAAGCCGGAAGCCTTGTTTATGCCGGATGGCAATACCATCACAGCACCTTTATTGAAGATAACCTGAAGCTCCAATCCAAGTTCCAGAATGGTGTTCAATACTGTGGTTTGGTGCGGAGCCCATGTGGCGACGATGACCTTACCGCTCGATATCGGGTTGACGTGGCGATCTCGCAACGCCTGCAGGAAGCGGGCCGGTGGAGGCGCGCCCAGCAGCTTCTCTTCTCGTGACTCGGGGTTGAACACCAACGCGCCGTTCTCGGCAACGATACGGTGAAACAGGTCATACTGAGGAAAAACGCGCAACAAGTCCGGCAACTCTCGACCGGTCACCAGAACCAGCCGACGGCCACTGTCGCGCACTCGTCGCAAGACGCGCAGCGTCCCCTCGCTCACCGCTTCATGCTCCGCCAACGTCCCATCAAAGTCGGTGGCCAAGGCTAGGTAGCGCATGCTCGCACCTCAAACGGCTTGCACCTGCGAAGGGCGTGCCAGTCATTCAACTGGTCACGACCACTTCGACATTTCCGCTTCGAGACAGCACGTTGACCGCCACATTCTCCGGATAGCGGTGCAGCTCAAGGTTGACGCTGTGGGCTCCGACGCGCACGTTGCGTAGCAACAGCGAGTCCAGGAACGAAGGCATGGCCGGATGATCGAAGATCAGCTCGCACTCGTTGGCATCAACGCGTAGCCCCAGTGTCGCTTTCAGCATCAACAGAGGTGCGGCAGCGGCCCACGCCTGGGGTGAGCACGCAACCGGGTAGAGCACCGGCCCCTCAGCGGGGCGGCGGGGAAAGCCGCAGAACAGCTCGGGCAAGCGGTGCAGTTCGACGAACAGGCTGGCGTCAAACAGCCCCGCCAGCAGTTTTTGCGCCTTATCAATCAAACCGTAGTGAGCAAAGCCTTCTGCGATCAAGGCGTTGTCATGCGGCCAAACCGAACCGTTGTGATACGCCATTGGATTGTAGCGTTGTTCCGAACGCGCCAAGGTGCGTATCCCCCAGCCGCTGAACATTTCATCCGACACGAGCTGCTCGGCAAGCGGCTTCGCCCTTTGGGGCAAGGCAATTCCGGTGAACAAACAGTGTCCGGCATTCGACGAACGCACCTTGCATTGCTGCTTGTTTCCGTCGAGTGCGAGCGCGTACATTGAGATCTCTTCGCACCAAAATATCTTGTCGAATTTTTCTTGCAATTGCTCAGCTTGCAGCCGCAGCTGATCCGCACGCGCGGTATGCCCCAATACGCGTGCCAAATGCGCGGCGTTGCGGCGCGCCGCATACACATAGCCTTGAACCTCGCACAAGGCGATCGGACTCTGAGCGCTCGTGCCATCGGCATGAAATACGGAATCGTGAGAATCCTTCCACCCCTGATGCACCAGACCCAGGTCGGACTGACGGTCATACTCCACGAAGCCGTCTCCGTCTTTGTCCCCCCAGCGATCGATCCAGAGCAGCGCTCGCTCAATGTGAGGCCACAATTTTTCAATGGTTTCCTGGTCGCCTGTAGCGTTGTAGTAGGCACCCGCCAGCATCACGAACAACGGCGTAGAATCCACACTGCCGTAGTATTTACCAAACGGGATTTCCCCCAAGTTGGCCATCTCACCCATGCGCGTTTCGTGAAGAATTTTCCCGGGTTCCGCGTCATGGATGGGGTCGACCTCGTCGGCTTGATTCCGGGCGAGGAATTTCAATACGCCAGCGGCGATATCCGGATTGATCCACAGGGTTTGCAGCGCGGTGATCACGCCATCACGGCCAAACGGAGTACAATACCAGGGCACACCCGCGTGCGGATACAAGCCATCCCCTGTAGGCGACAGCATCATCCGCAGATCGGCGAGCGAACGGTTCGTCCAGTCATTGAATTGTTCGTTGGACGAATAGATACTGGCGTCGCTCATTTCCAGGGCTTGCGCGGTGGCGTGGGCCCGGGAATACGCAATCTCATAGCTGACCGTTGGAGGATTGGGTGCCTCATGCGCACACTGCACGATGACGTGAATGAGTCGTTCTTCTTTGGCCGCTAGCTGGAGTTTAAAAACGACGATCTCTTTCGAAACTCGAGCCGGCGAGGGATCGAAGTGCAGGTGCGTAGATCGGGTCAGCCCATCCAGGCCCCGGTAGCTCATGGTGACGGAGTCTGCCTGCGTCTCGGTGCCCAGCAACTCTCCGCGCGTCTTTCGCCGCGTACCCCGCACCTCGAATAGATCCACGAAATCGGCGCCAAATCGCAACGTCAGCTCCACCTCGCAGGCCACATTGCCATAGTTCGTGACTCGCGTTCGCTCGTACAAGTGGCCCGGTTGCAAAAACTTGCTCCTCGAAATATGGATCGTGCCGTGCGGCACAGAAAGTTGCCTCTCGTTGTACAAATCAGGATTGGTGAGGTCGACGTTCAGAACAATGTTCTCGTGACGCAGCGAAACACCCAATGGCAGCAAGTCGTGCCGACCGAGACTGAGCTGGAGGTGCGACAGATAGCGCGTGCCGTCGTGATACAAGCCATGCTGATGGGCGCTTCTTGACAAGATGTCGCCCTGGGAATCTAGAACTGCAAAGGTATCCCCGCACTTGAGCACTCGGTTGCCGCCATCTCGCGGCGCTGGGAGTGCATCAATGTGGTAAAGATCGTTGGAGTCTTCTTCTAGGTTGGCCAAGCTTCCTTGCTAGCCCCGGGTGGCGGCAGTGCGTGAGGCAGTAATGTGGGATTGATCATTCGCTGATAAAGCGCTGCGTAGCGGTTGCCCATTGAGGTGGATGAGAAGCGACGTTCGAAGGTCGCCCGACAGCGCGCCCGATCCAATTCGGTAATTCTCCGAGCGGCGACAACGGCCCGATCGAGATCCTCCACGATGAAACCGGTAACTCCGTCGTCCACCACTTCGTCCACTGAACCGCCCCTGAAGGCCACGACCGGAGTGCCCGTGGCCATGGCTTCGATCATGACCAAACCAAACGGCTCTGGCCAATCGATGGGGAACAACAGCGCTCGGGCATTGCCCAGAAACTCAGACTTCTCCTGCTCGCCGATTTCCCCAATGAACTGCACCATCGGATCAGCAAGCAGTGGTTCAATCTGTTCTTTGAAGTAGTTCGCATCTGCTTTGTCGACTTTTGCAGCGACGCGCAACGGAATGCCAACACGCTGCGCAATTTCAATGGCTCGATCGAGGCGCTTCTCTGGTGAAATACGGCCCAGGAATGCGAAATAGTCACCGGGCTTTGGATGGAACTGAAACTGTGAGCACGGCACACCGTGGTAGATAGTTGCCACCCAATTGGCCATGGGCAGGGGCTTGCGTTGCGCTTCTGAAATAGAAACGACCGGCATCTCCGAAAAATGCTCATAGACGGAGACCAACTCCGGCAGATCCAAGCGCCCGTGCAATGTCGTGACATGAGGCACATTCAACCGCCGCGACACCGGAAAATGCAGGTAATCCACATGATAGTGGACAAGATCGAATTCCTCGGCGCGCTCGGCTACCGTGTCCAGCATCACCAGGTGCTGTGCGAGCTGATCCACACAGCCTGAGTCTAAGCGCAGCGCGCGAGGACACGCGGCGACCAGCTCAGCGCTAGTGCGGGAATCCCCCGCGGCGAACAGAGTCACGTCATGACCCTGCCGAACAAGCTCCTCAGTCAGATGATAAACGACGCGTTCAGTGCCTCCGTACAATTGTGGGGGAACGCTTTCGTACAGCGGGGCAACTTGTGCAATGCGCATGAATCCATCTCTCCGATTTCGTTAATTGGGTGACTTCAGAACACGTTGCGGCGACGTAGGTTGTGAACTGCAGGCGCGTTGATCACGGTACCGTCGACGTCAAACCTTGAGCCGTGACAAGGACAATCCCAACTCCTCTCACTGACATTGAAGGCAACGTGACAACCCAAATGCGTGCATACCGGAGAGACTGCGTGCAACGCGCCTTCATGATCTCGATAGACGGCCAAGCGCTCACCTCTCACGCGCACGATTTTCCCATCGCCGCGCTCAATGGCATCCAACGACGTCACGTCAGGAGGCCGCAGTGTGTCGCTCAACAGATGCAGTGGAAAATCGACATTCTCTTCGATGTACGACGCGAGCGACGCCAGCGGCTTCACCCGTGTGGCCTGATAGAGTTCAGCATAACGATTTGGAATGCCGCGACAGAGATCGGCCAGGATCATTGCCGAGAGCGTTCCAAAGACCATGCCATCGCCGCTGAAGCCGGTTGCGACGAAGACGCGCTCCGAGCCAGCGTTTCGCCCGATGAAAGGCAACCCGTCGACCGGTTCGATCACCTGAGCCGACCAGCGGTGGGTGATCGTACTCACGTCAAACCGACGCGCATACTCGACTAGTCGGTGAAACTTGACGTCTGTCTCTGGATCCTGCCCAGTTTTGTGATCCTCACCGCCAACCAACAAGTAGAACTGATCGCCAATGCGGTGCGACCGAATGTAGTGGTACGGGTCGTCCATATCCCAAAATAGACCGTAGGGAGAATGGCGCACCGGCCCTGCTACGACATAAGAGCGGTATTGAGCGAGTTTGGTCTGCAGCAATACGCGGTTCAGCGGCGCGTGAGTTGCCAGGATGACACGATCGGCGGTCAGGGTCGTATCGAGATCAGTGTGAATGCGACACGGTTCACCCTCGTCCACAGCGATGACTCGGGTGGCTTCGAAAACATGGGAACCACCACCAACAATACCGTGCGCCAACGGAACAACGTAGGCGCGAGGATGGAACTGCGCCTGATTGAGGAAGCGAATGGCGCTCTTCACTGGGAACGGAAGCGGAGGCGAGGCGCGCTCGACGGACAGACCAGCGCGCAGCGCGGCTTCTAATTCGAGTTCCAGCTCTT
>DATJEQ010000393.1:0-12783 GCA_035496495.1 Polyangiaceae bacterium | reverse complement strand
GCACCATCACCTTCCTGCTCTTGACCCCCAATGGGATCGCCTGCCTCACCGTCACCCTGCCCCACGCCGCCCGTCTGCTTGTTGCCATACAAGAAGCGCGGAATGTCGATCTGCGGGATCGGAATGGAAACCAAATCCTTCCCTTTGCGCCCCAGCATGTCGCCCTGCGAAATGTAACGCCGCAAGTTCTGACGGATCTTCCCGCGCACAATGTTGCGAAATCGGGAATGATCCTGATCGATCTTGAGGGACATTCGCTGTGCTAAGTGTCGCACATCCACGGCCCCTGCGCGAGCCCGGCATGTACGAATGGCTTGAAATCGACAAGCGCGGGGGAATAATGCCCATTCAGTGTCCCGGCGCGCTCCACTCGCATTTTTCTTTGTTTCCTGCCTGGCGTTGAGCTGCGCCCAACAGCCGGTCGCCAGTGCTAGCGCTCCAGGATTTGAGCTGCAGAGTATTGACGGCGCCAGTTACCGTCTTGATGAGCAACTGGGAAAAAGCGTTGTGTTGATCGATTTTTGGGCCACCTATTGTGACCCGTGTCTGATGGCCCTGCCCCAACTGCAGCGACTGCAGCGCAAGTATCAAAGTGCCGATTTGATCATTTTGGGCATCAATATCGACGGACCGGATTCATTGGCCTCGGTCCGCGCGGAAATTGCAAAATCGAGCATCACCTTCCCCACCCTGCTGGATCCAGAGACACGCACGCTGGGGCTTTACAATCCCAAAGCAACCGTGCCGTTCACAGTTTTGATCGATCGGGCGGGGCGCATTGTTGAGCAACATGAGGGCTATACGGCGGGATACCTGGAGCACCTCGACACCCAAATTCAAACGGCACTGAGTCGCTGACTGCCCAGCGTCAAAGTCTGAGCGTGAAATCCACGCGCACCCCTTCGAAGGGCGCGTACGTGCGGCAGACTCCATTCACGCAGGTCAACCCGCCGCGACGTTGCCCCGCAAACAGCGCAAGGCTCGTGCCCCTTGAAAAATCATACTGAGCGACGCCGTTCAAATAGAACTTCGCTGTGCGCGGATCCGTGTCGTAATCCGTGCCCATCGCTAACAGCAATGCATCAAAGCGCACCCCGGTGCTGTGATCGCCTTGGTAATACCCCCCCTTAGGCCCTCCCTGAGGCTCGAGCCGCCGCCGGTGCCAACCCCGGAGCTCCAAAGAAATGTCAGCCGTAATTCGATGCGTCAGATCGTAGCGCGCATACAGCTCACCGTAGTACAGGTGTGTCTGGCCACCTGCCGGATCGGGCAGCGCGCGCTCGGTTTGATTGAGCCGGGCGCCGAGCACCGTGCTGTCGCGATAACCTCCGCCGGTGCCGCGCTGCTCAAAGGTGGAAGCCAGATCCCAGGTCACGTTGAGATTGCTGGGGTTCGTGCTGCAACCGTCGTTGCTCACCGATTCCGCCCAGCTGCGATAATGCCCAAGCCAAACCCCAGCAGTGTGGCGGGGGGTGAAGACGCGCTCCAATTTGACGCGACCGCCACTCACGCAGGTGTTGTGCGATCCAAATTCGGTGTCGACCCATGCCGCTTCAGTGGTCGGCGGCGCGTTGTATTGCACGGCCGCAAACTCCGACGCCTGGGCCATGTCGACGTTGGCCAGCAGGGGAAAGAATCGCCGGTAGTGTTTGCCCTCGAGCATAACGATCCAGGCGCCTTGCAGCGCGGTGATCGCCGTGTACAGGGCGTAGCCACCGCCGGCCGGCTGCAAATTATCCCCCGCCGCACGCTGCTGCATGGCGCCTTCCGCGTACACGCTGCCGCCAGGCCACAAAGTCGGCAGATCGACGGAGAGGCTGCTGGTTTGGATCGCTGGCGCCGCACGTACGGTGTCCGCCGCAAGCGAGGCTTGTCGCATCAGGCGTGACGTTTGCAATCCGATTGTCGTCGCTTCGATGCCTAGCTCCAATTGGCCGGCCACGATCCGGTCGGGAGCAAGACTCGGCGAAGGGGGCGACCCCAGTGCCATAGCGGTAGTCGGCATTCCCAGATCCAGAACACCGAGCGCGCCGCTGCGCACCGAGGAATCCACGCTCAAGTAGCGTCCCGTCGCATCGTCAATGCGCAGCGGATTGAGGACGCCGCCCAGCGCCGTGGCCTTGAGCCTCACGTCGCGCGCTCGCAGTGTTCCGACGATTCGCGCACCGCGCACCGTGGTATTGCTCGCAATTTCGTCTTGTTCACGCACGCTGAGCACGAAACCTCGGCCCAACTGCGCACTGAAGTCACCCAACGTGCCTTCCACCTGCTTCGCGCGGTAGGTGAGCGAATATTTGGTGGGATAAACAGTGCTCCGGTAGCGGGTCGACAGATCGCGCCGTGCCTCTGCTTCTTTCAGGGCAAAATACTGCGAATCTGCCGGGGAAAACGGCTGCGCCAAATTGCCCCGACGGCGCTCCAGCAGATCCAACCCGACGCCTCGCGCCGAAGGCGCAGTGTAGAACCACAGCGTGTCCACGCGCGCACTTGCTTGCCAGTGCTCGTTCGTGAGTTGCAAATTCATGCGGTTGTGAAAAAGACCCCAGTTGTCGTCGGTCAACGACTGCACGGATCCCGAGCGCGTGTTGCGATTGTCCGCGCTGTACTGCACGGTCGCGGTGTTGGTGAGGCTCACATTACGACTCGCGCCTTCGGGATGTTCCTGTGCGCTGCTCAAGGCACTGCACAAGAGGGCGCTGAAGCAAGTGCTCGGCCCTACCAGCCAGCGGTGATGACGACTGTTCCTCGGTGCGCCCATCACCGGTCGCGATCAGCGTCTGCGTCGGCGACCACAGCGGCGCCTGGGCCTGCAGCGCCGGCATCCCCAGTGCTGGCATCCCCAGTGCTGGCATCCCCAGTGCTGGCATCCCCAGCGCTGGCATCCGCGTTGGGCCACGGTTTGCTTAGCTCTTGATCAATTCGCGCGAACACATTGCCCGGTTGCACGCCTGGAAAGCGCCCAATGATCTGCATCGTGTCGGTACGCACCAGCATATTGAATGGCTGCGAATTCGCTTGGGCAAAAGCGCCCATGGCAAAATCCGAATCGAGACCGAATGGCACATCGATCTGATACGCGCGCGCCCAATTCACAGCGTTGAGCGTGGTCGCTGGTTTGGCTCCCTCATCTTGGTAGATCAAACCCAGGCTGCGCAGGCCATCCACCTGGCGCCTCTTGATCTCTGGGGCGAACGGCACAAATTCCGAGGACCCGCTCCACTCGTTGCGGCACTCGGAACACCACTCTGCAGCGGTGGTGAGCAACAACACACGGATGCCTTTGCTTCCATCGGGGTCGTATGCGTCGGCCATACACCAACGGTGCATGCCGCGGGTGTCGTAATTCGCCGCTTTGGGATCTTGCCAAACAAAATTGAAACAGAAATTCTGAATGACGTCGCCATCGGCGTTGCCGTACGGCCCGCGAGCGTAGCCTTGCGTCGAACCTAGCGAAAAACTGGGGCCGCCAGGGGCGGCTGAGGAACCGGCATCCGGAAGCGCTGCGCTACCCAGCAACCCGGGAGGGAGGTCGGGGTCCACGGTACAGCCAACCGCTGCACAGCCCACCACCGCACAGCCAACGACGGTGCGGCCTACGGCCCACAGCAGGCCCACGTCCCAGATCCCTTCCAATCTCATGGGACGTTAGTTTAACACAGAAATCGCACCCCCACAGTGGGCGCGTTTCAAGACAACTGCGTCAACCATTCGCGCAGCTCCCCGCGGATCACGCGAGGCACTGAACGCAATGTGGCGACATCGCGAGCGCCCACCAGCACCATCGCCGTGCGCAATTCCAGCTCGATTTGGCGCAGGTGATCCACTGCTGCAGCTCGGCCCCCATGTTCCAATGCTTGAAGCACTGGGCGCGCCACGCCGCAGAGATGCGCGCCTAGAGCCAGTGCTTTGGCGACTTGCAGCCCGTTGCTCACGCCACCTGTCGCGCACAGCGTCCGAAAACCCAACGGCGCAAGCAACGCAACGCTCGCCGCAGTGGGAATTCCCCAATCCCAAAATTGCTCACCCAGCGCTTTACGTTGACCTTCCGCGCGCTGCGTTTCCACGGCGACCCACGAAGTGCCTCCAGCGCCGGAGACGTCCACGTGGCGCACGCCACAGGCCACAAGGCGCGATGCGACCTGCGCTGAGATCCCGCAACCCGTTTCCTTAGCCATCACCGGAAAAGGCAATTCAGCCGTCAATCGACGAAACAGATCTTCACCGCCACGAAAATCTCGATCTCCGTCGGCTTGAATCAACTCCATTGCCGGGTTCAAATGCACGCACAGCGCATCGACGCCCACGGCGCGGGCTAGGTCGAGCAGCGCCGTTGAACTCATTTGAGCCGCCTGCACCATCCCGATATTGCCAAACACGAGGGCCTTGGGCGCTTCGCTGCGAACCGCGTAGCTCGGCGCAGCTTTCGGATCTTTCAACATCGCACGCTGGCTGCCCAAGCCGAAAGCGATTCCCAGCTCCTCAGCGACGGAAGCCAGCTCTTTGTTGATGCGCCCGGCTTGCACAGTGCCACCCGTCATGCCGGCGATGAGCAGCGGCGCCCTGAGCGTTTTCCCCATCACTTGCGCACTCAGGTCGACTTCTTCAACCGCCAATTCCGGCAGCGCGTTGTGCACGAGATCCACGCATTCGAGTAGCGCCGAACGCTGGCGAAAACCGACGTCGCCCTCAACCGCCAAGCGCAAGTGGTCGCTCTTCCGTTGTGACAAATCGCTCATGGTTGCCGTGCCAGTGGGGCCGCGCGTGAGCCCACCTGGCCCCTATGTAGCACACACGGCCGAAAGCCAGTTCGGTTTGACAGCACAGGGCCACAGCCCTAACCCTGTCGCTGCAAATGCCAACAGCGGCCAGCAAAAAGCGGCGTAAGAAGTCTCCCCCCCTCGCAGCCCAGAGCAACAAGGCACAGCGCAAGCCAGCAAAGGCGCTCGCGGCGAATCCCTTTGTGGCGTTGCTGGCAACGGTGAAGCCCGACGTGGATGCAAGGCTGGCTGGTTTCCTGGACTCGAAGATCGATGAGGTCAAGCGGCAAGCACCCCAGGTCTCCGAGGTGCTCCACGAGTTGGTGCAGCTGTGCCGGCGCGGGGGCAAGCGCACAAGGCCCGCCCTCGTCGTAACGGGTTTGCTGGCCGCAGCGGAAACAAACGACTGGGAAGCGGCGCTGGATGCTGGGGTGGCCCTGGAACTATTGCACGCGTATTTCTTGATCCACGACGATTGGATGGACCGCGACGAATTGCGACGCGGAGCACCCACCGTGCACACCACCTTGTCGCAACACTTTCGCTCCACGCATCTAGGGGCGGCCGCGGCAATCCTCGCCGGTGACTACGCGGCCGGCTTGGCCACCGAGGCGCTGTGTCGCGTCGATGCGCCACCCGCCGTGTTGAGTCAGTTGATGCTGTGCTTTGCTCAAATGCAACAAGCCGCGGTGTTGGGCCAAGAGCTGGACGTGCTAGCAACCGCTGGCTCCATCGAAACCACCTACCAACTGAAGACCTCGAGCTACAGCGTGCGCGGGCCCTTGCTCATGGGCGCCTACTTGGCAGGAGCCAGTGACGAGCTGTGCGGCGCTTTGGAACGGGTGGCCTTGCCCACCGGTGTCGCATTCCAACTGCGCGTCGATCTGCTGATTGTGTTCGGCGACTCACAGACCACGGGCAAATCAGTGGGCAGTGATATTCAGGAGGGCAAGCGCACGCTCTTGAGTGAGCTGGCCCTAAAGCGGCTTTCCAAAGTCCAACGCAAGCAGTTCCTCGCAGTCTATGGCAACCCCAAAGCGTCAGCTAAGCAGATTGCCCAGGCGACTTCCCTGCTTGATCAATGCGGCGCTCGGGCGCTGACCGAACAGCGGATCGATCGACTGCTCGCTCAAGCGCTGCGCGCAATCGACTCCTCGCCGTTTCGTCGTCGCGGCAAAGAGCTGCTGCGCGGCGCGGTGAATGCCTTGGTGCGTCGCGAGCACTGAACCATGGCTTGTGCCTGCGGCAAAGTCATTCTCCTGGGCGAACACGCGGTGGTGTACGACGTGCCCGCGATCGTCGCGGGGTTAGGTCAAGGGGCCTCGGCACAGGCCCGCGCGAATGACGAGTATTGTTTGAACTTGGCCGGGGTGCTGCATCGAGCTTCAAACGGTACGGAATTGAGTCAAGCGTTCACGGCACTACTCACTGAACTCGGCATGCGGGGCGCGCCGCCGGTGCGCGTTGATGCAACGCTCAACATTCCAGCTGGCATGGGGCTCGGCGCTTCGGCAGCGCTGGGGGTGGCCATCGCTCGCGCCGTGCGCGCTCATTCCCAGCTCAGTGCACCTCACGGGGCGTCGGGCGACGAGAGCGAATGGAGCGGCGACGACGACAACAGCGCCGCGGTTCGGGATGCCGCCATGGCGTGGGAGCGCGTTTTTCACGGCAACCCATCCGGCATCGATACGGCTGCCGCGGTTTATGGCGGGTGTTTCCGTTTCAGCAAGAAGGGAGGGGTGAAGCCGTTGCAACTCGCGGTCGATTTGCCGCTCTCCATTGCTCTTTCTGGCGCGCCGGCTTCCACCAAAGCAATGGTCGAACAGGTCGCGAATTTCCGCTCGCGACGCCCCGAGGTGATGGAAAAAACCCTAGCCGCCATTGGATCCTTGGTAGAAAATGCCGTGCTCTGTATGCAGGCGGGCGATTTGTATGGGCTCGGAAAATTGATGGATTTGAACCAAGTGCTGCTCTCCGGTCTGTTCCTCTCCACGCCAGAAATTGAAAACGCTTGCACTGTGGCTCGAGAAGCCGGCGCCCTGGGGGCGAAGCTCACGGGCAGCGGCGGCGGCGGTGCCGTGATCGCTCTGAGTCGCTCTGTGGATCAGGCCACTGTGCTGCAAGCGTGGAAAGCGGCCGGCATTGAATGCTTTGCAGCGACTGTGCACGCGAACGCGCAGCGAGGCACCGTTTGACTGCCAGCAAGCCGGGCTTTGCCACCGCTGTCGCGCACGCCAATATCGCGCTCGCCAAGTACTGGGGCAAGCAAGACAGCGCCCTTAATCTGCCCGCAGTGCCCAGTCTCAGCATGACCCTTTCCGGCCTGCATACTCAGACCAGCGTCCATTTTGACTCAGGATTGGCTGCCGATCAGTTGCTGATCAATGGACAAGAGCGGCAGGGTCGGGAACTTCAGCGCGTATCGAAACTGCTGGCCACTGTACGCAGCGAATGGGGCGAGAGCCCTTTTGCCACGGTCGAAAGCCAGAACAATTTTCCAACGGCCGCCGGGCTTGCTTCCAGTGCTTCGGGTTTCGCCGCGCTCGCTCTCGCCGCCTTGGCCGCCACGGGGCTGAAAACGCCGCTGGGCCGCGTCAGCGCGTTGGCCCGGGCTGCGTCGGCCTCAGCCGCCCGTTCGGCGTTCGGCGGCTACGTAGTTCTAGAAGCGGGCGCCAGTGAGGCTGTACCCTTCTTGCCGGGTGAGCATTTTCCGCTCGTCATGCTAGTTACGGTGCTTACCGACCAGCGCAAGGAAGTCCCTTCCACCCAGGCCATGGAACACACCGCCAAGTCGAGCCCCTACTACCCCAACTGGGTCGGCCACGCCCCGCGGGTGTTCGCGCAGATCCGGGATGCGCTGCGGGCGCGGGATTTTACTGCCTTGGGGCCGGCCGTTGAGCACAGCACGCTGGCTATGCACGCCACTCTGCTCGCCGCCGAGCCGGGGATCGTGTACTTGCAACCCGAGACATTGCACGTGATGAAACACGTCCGCCAGCTGCGCGATCAGGGCATGCCAATATTCTTCACCATGGATGCGGGCCCCCACGTTAAGGCGCTCACCTTACCTGAACACGCCGCCGAGGCGGAGCGTGAGCTCGCGCGATTGCCGCAGGTGCTGCGCGTTATTCCCTCTAGCGTTGGGCCCGATGCCCATGTGGTGAACTGAGCCATGATTGCGTGCGCTCCAGGCAAAATCGTGATGTCGGGTGCCTACGCGGTGCTGCACGGCGCCCCGGCGATCGTCAGCGCGGTGGATTTGTATGTGCGAGCGGATTCAAAGAAGCGTTCCGATTTCGTTACGCCTGAAGTGCGGTTAGCGCTGCACCACGAAGAAGCGCCCTGCTTCGATGCTACCCCCTTGCGGCGCGATGGACGAAAAGTGGGCCTGGGCTCCAGCGCGGCGATCTTGGTGGCTTCCATCGCAGCGCGACACCCCGAGCTGGTGACCCGCGATCCAAAGCGCACCGAGCTGCTGCGCCGGGCATTGACGGCCCATCGAGAAGGCCAAGGCGGCGGCAGTGGGGTCGATGTGCTGGCATGCGTCTATGGCGGCACCCGCGTGGCGCGTCTGCAGGATGGCGAACTCAGCCACAGCGCAGTGACCTTACCCGGTGAGCTGCATTTGGAAGTGTGGGTGGCTCCTTCAGCGGCTAGCACCGCGCAGATGATCGACCGCGTGAACCAGTTGGCCCAATCCAAACCACAAGACCACGAACACATCATGACCGACCTTTCCTCTGCTGCGGAAGCGGCTGCGGAAGCGATCAGTGAAGGCGATGGCGAAGCGCTCTTGCAAGCGCTCCATCAACAGCGCATGACGTTGACGGATCTGGGTGCTGCGGCAGGAATTCCCATCGTCACCAAGGATGTCGCCACATTGGCCGCACGCGCAGCCGAAACTCAGGCCGTGATTCACCCGGCCGGCGCCGGTGGCGGTGATGTTGTGCTTTACGCTGGCTTTTCTCCGCCAAGCAAAGCGCTGCGCTCGCTCGCCGAACAACTGGATCATCGCCCCCTGGGTGCCGGCCTGCACGCACGCGGTCTGTACCTTGAGGGTTCGGCTTGAGTTTCACATCGAGGATCCCAGGGTTCTATCGCCTGCCCATTGAGGCGCGGCGAAAGGCTATCGCCGAACTCTCAGGCTGCGACTTAGACCTGCTGCACCAGGCGGTGGATCGCGGCCTTGAGCCGTCACAAGCGGACAAAGTCGTCGAAAATGTCCTGGGGATCTACGGACTGCCTTTTGGAATCGCCCTGAATTTTTTAGTCAATGGGCGCGATCATTTACTGCCCATGGTGGTGGAAGAGCCGAGTGTGATCGCCGCGGCTTCGAACGCCGCACGCATGGTCCGACAAAGCGGCGGTTTTCAGGCCCAAATGGTCGAAAGCCTGATGACGGCGCAAGTGCAACTCCACGACGTGACCGATGAGCCCCTCGCCGCCAAGCGTCTTTCGGATTCCACCAGCGAGCTGCTCGTGCGGGCGGCGGCGGCCGTTCCCAACTTGATTGCGCGCGGCGGCGGCCCGCGCTCGTTGGAAGTACGCTGCTTGGGGCAAGGTTACGTGGTCTTGCACATCCACGTGGATTGCAAAGATGCAATGGGCGCTAACCTGGTGAACACCATTGCCGAGGCGGTAGGGCCACTCGCGGCAAAGATTGCGGGGGCCACTTTGGGGCTCCGCATCCTGTCCAACCTGTGCGACCGGCGACGCGTGCACGTCAAGTGCAAGGTGCGTGTCGCGGATCTGGTGCGTAACGAGAGGCCGAACGGCGATGGGGTCGCAGAATCAGGTCCGGAGGACCGAGCTTCTTGGGCCCCCGCTAACGGGGCCTCTGGGCAAACCATCGCACAGGGGATCACGCACGCCTCTCGCTTTGCTGAGCTCGATCCCTATCGCGCCGCCACCCACAACAAAGGTGTGATGAATGGGCTGGACGCGGTGTGCATCGCTACGGGCAATGATTTTCGCGCGGTGGAGGCGGGTGCACACGCGTATGCGGCGCGCTCCGGTCGTTACCAACCGCTGGCCACCTGGAGCCTTGTGAACGATCACCTGGAAGGCAATCTGGAACTGCCTCTGGCTCTGGGTATCGTCGGGGGCACGCTGCGCATTCACCCCACGGCAAAGCTGGCCCTACGCATTGCTGGGGTGCAATCCGCCGACGAGCTCTCGATCTTGGCGGCAGCTGCGGGCTTGGCGTCTAACCTGGCGGCCCTGAGGGCGCTTGCCAGCGAAGGCATTCAGCGCGGCCATATGTCGCTGCACGCGCGCTCGATTGCGCTGGAAGCCGGCGCGATCGGTGACGAGGTGGAGCACGTTGCAGAAGCCATCGCCGCGCAAACGTCGATCAATCTGCAGACGGCACAGGCGGTGCTGCGCCGGTTGCGCGACGCGTGAAGGCCCAGCTGAGGGCTGAAGCCGAGCCATGTCGCGTCGAACCCGCTTTGCGCCCGTTGCAATTGCGTGGTTGTGCACGGGACTTGCCGCGTGCGGGGCGAACACTGCAACACAGCGCGTGGTGGCCGGCCGCACCCTTTCGGGCGAATACATTTCACCGGAGGCCTACGCCGCGGTGTTTCAGGCTGAGCTGTTGCAAGCACAGGGGCAACTCGAACCGGCGTTGGCGGCTTTTCAAAGGGCCGGTGCACTGGCCCCCGACAGTCCTGGGGTGTGGACAAATCTGGGCGCTTTGGCCTGTGAGCTCAAGCACGGTGATGACAAGCGCGCCTTCGCAAAAGCCGAAGATCTCGACCCCCACTTCGAGCCGCTTTGGCGTGCTCGCGCCAACTGCGCGTTGAGTAAGGCCCAAAATCGGGTCGCTCTGCAGGCCGCACAGCGCGCCGTAGCACTCGATCCGACCTCCGCCGAAGACACCCAGCTCGTATCCCTCGCCCTCACCCGTTTGCACGACGAACGGGGTAAGGTGCGTTGGCAAACTGCCTTCACTCTGCAGCAGTCGCTGAGTCACAGCGAGGCCGCCAAGGAAACGCAGTGGGCTGCTGCTCCCTCTCGCCTACGCAAGCAACGCAACGACCAAGCACCCGACGCAACCCTCGATTCTCTCAACCAAGCGCTGAGAGCAGACGACCTGTTCAGTGCCCGCAATCAAGCTGCATCGCTGCATCTGTCATCGAGTGACCTTGCACTGCGCGCGCTGCGCCTTGGGCTGTTGCAGGCGGCCTTGAATCAGGCGCAGCTCACGCTCTCGGCAAACCCGTTAGACAGTGACGCACGCGTGGTGGCCCTGTGCAGCGCGGATCTGTTGCACGACGAATCGCGCTTTCGTTCGTTCTTGATCCTGCCGATCAATGCGAGCGAGCTCAGTGCCCCAGCGCATGCGGAGCTCGATGCCCTGCTCAGCCGCCGCTCGCTGCGCCCCTTGGCTGCCCCCGACGCCCAACTCACTCAATGAGATTTCTGCGCAGGGTCTGCCCCGGAAGGCTTGGGGCCGTCCGTCTTGAGATCGAAGTTGATGGTGAGGTCGATCTGCTGCACCTGATCCGCTGCAACGACAATACTCCGTTCGACTTTTTTACCGGTGGCAGGCAAGTAAGCGGTCAGCTTCGCTTCGCCAGCGGGAATGCGCTCAATGCGATACGCGCCGTCGACCCCGGTGACGGCAAAGGTCGGGAAATTGAGCACGAATGTATCGACCTGCGCGAACGGGTGTGAGCGATCCAAAATCACGTATTGCCCTGCATCTTTGAATGGGAGTGGAATGGCAGCACCGCCGGGCACCGCCACCATCACCGCGGGCGCGGTGCTCCCCATCAGTTGTGGCATCACGGCTTCAGGTCCCTTGTTCTTGACCTCCAACGTCTGCCACACCGCGAGCGCCACAGTGCGCTTCTCAAAAGCGCAGTCTGCCGCTGTCACCTGCACGGGCCCTGCGAGGCTGGGCACAGAGCCCGCGTAATCCGTGATCGCGACCAGCACGTCGCCCAGTGTGCGCCCTGGGCCCTCGCGGAACAGTTTGCCGTACATGTCAGCGGCGCGCTTGCATTTGCCCTCCGGGATCTCTGCCATCACCTTGGCGGATTGTGGGGCCTCATCGCCGCTCACATGAATCACACCTGTGACGACACCCACTGGGCCTTTCGGCGCGGGAGGCGGACCGGGAACCGCTGGCGGCGCGGTCGCGCTTGCCGCCTGTGCAGCCTTGGTAGAAGCGCTCGCACCCGCTTGTTCTTCTTTGACAAAACGACCCGACTGACAGCCCAGGGCGGCCAACGACACCACGCTCACGACTTGCCAGAGTTGCCTTCGCATGCTCGAGATCTGCATAACACGGGCACCCATCCAAGACAGCTTTGTCGGCAAAGGCGAGGGCATTTCGCTACTATTCTTGGCACAGGGTTCCGGTGTTCGCGCGCTCAATCTGTCCCATCGAATTGCTGCCGACGGGCTTCGTCGTTCTATCGTTGGTGGCTTTGGGCTGCCGCGCGTCGCACAGCGCAGATCCCGCCCCCGCCTCAGCCCCAGCTCCCAAGGGGCCCATGGCCGCGGCCGCAACAAGCACCACAGCCAGCGCCGTGCCCACCGCCGCGCCTGGGCCAACGCCTGCGGTGATCGGCAAGGGCGACCGCTATTTGCCGGCAGACGCTACAGCCTCCCTGCCTCACTTCAGCATGAGTTTGGGCCAAGTCAGACCGTGCACCGTAGAGCCCTACCTCGTCCCCAAGGCAGGCAACATCGTGTTGGGCATCGAGGTGTCAGTGGAAGGAAAAGGCCCAGTCGGGGTTCCAGTGAATTCCCTGTATGCAACGCTGGAAGGCAAGAACGGCGAACTCTACGAAGCCACATTGGCCGGCTGCACGCCTGCGCTACCGTCGACACATATTCGGAAAGGAGATCAGGTCAAAGGGATCATCAGCTTCGTTGTGCCAGAAGGGAACGGCGGCTGGAAGTTGCGCTATCACCCAGCGATTATTGGCTTCCCAGATGAAGAAGCGCGTTTCGACTTGGGCAAGTGATGTCAAAGATCCTCACACGCGTGCTGGTGATGCTGCTGCTGGGATAT
>DATJEQ010000392.1:0-2878 GCA_035496495.1 Polyangiaceae bacterium | reverse complement strand
GCGCGCCTTGGGTTACTGCGACCGCAGCATTTGCGGGCGTGTGACCGGCAGCGAATGCATTAATCGCCGTCTCTTGCTCGAGTACATAGATCTCTGGCACCGGCACGCCCGACGCAATCGCCATTTCCTCCACCACGTTGATCGCCCTGCGTTCGAGCAAGTCCGTCGTTGCGGGCGAAATCAGGCTGCCACCCAACGATTCGGCCACCTTGTACCCGCCGCCGCGCAGTTGCGCCATGCGGTAGCCCGCACCTAAGAGGATCACGCCCAGAGTGCCCAAGCCCGCAACACTCACCCACAACCAATGATCGGCATCAAGGGCCCCAGAATCCAGCGGCCGCGTGTAACGGCTGTCAGCAAGCAGTACAAAGTGGGTGGCGACGCAGCTTGTGCCCACCAGCGCAATCACCGCGAACACGAATAACCACACGAGCAGCGTGGTGCGGCCGCGCGCTTCGTCTTGGTATTCGAAAAACTGCATCAGCTCGACCTAGTGTGGGCTCGACCCAGGCAGCGTTTGACCTAATTGGGAGTCGCCAGACGCACCCGCCGAGTTACAACAGGATTAAAACTTAACCTGTGGAGCTGCCTGGATTTGCTTGGAATCCTCGAACTCCAGCAATGCGGCGTTCTGCGAATGGCCGGTCATACTCGCGATCACAACAGGCGGAAAAGTCTGCTTGTAGATATTGTAAGCCGTGACCGCGTCGTTGAACGCCTGCCGGGCGAATGCGACCTTGTTTTCGGTGCTGGTCAGTTCTTCCGTCAGCTGCATCATGTTCTGATTCGCTTTCAGATCCGGATACTGCTCCATCACCACACTCATGCGACCGAGCGCACCAGCGAGCGCGCCTTCCGCCGAACCGAGCTGTTTCATCGCGGCTGGATCCCCTGGCCCCGCCGCCGCAGCCTTCAGGCCCGCGAGGGCAACGTTGCGCGCTTCGATCACGGCTGTCAGCGTCTGCTTCTCGTGAGCGAGGTACCCTTTGGCCGTTTCCACCAAATTGGGGATCAAATCATAACGCCGCTTGAGCTGGATCTCGATCTGCGAGAACGCGTTGCGGTGGCGCTCACGCAGCGTCACCAAGCGGTTGAAGATAGCAATGACATAGCCAATCGACAACACGATGCCGAGCAACAACACGATCCCAATAATGAGCCCTGTTCCCATGATGTGCGCCTCGCGCCGGATCTAGTCCAACGCCCATGTAGGGGCAATTCATGAATTGCCCCTATATGAATTGCCCCTACATTATGCCGTCAAACGTTAAACCGAAAATGGATCACGTCACCGTCCTGTACGACGTAATCTTTCCCTTCGATTCGGATTTTGCCCTGATCACGGCACTTTGCTTCTGAGCCCAAGGCGACCAAGTCGCGCCAGTCGATCACTTCCGCTTTAATGAACCCGCGCTCGAAATCGGTGTGGATGGCACCGGCGGCCTGCGGGGCGCGGCTGCCCTTCGGGATCGTCCAAGAGCGGCATTCTTTCTCACCCGCCGTGAGGAAAGTGATCAACCCCAGCAGTGAGTAGCCCGTGCGAATCACCTGATTGAGGCCAGGCTCTTTGAGGCCCACGCTGCTGAGAAAATCCGGACGGTCCGCGGGCTCCAATTCAGCAATTTGGGCTTCCAGCGCGGCGCAAATAGGCACAACCGCGGCGCTCTCCTCTTTCGCCAAAGCAACCAGCTTGTTGTAGTGCTCGTTCTTTGACACGTCCGCGAGCGAGCTCTCGTCCACGTTGGCGACGTAGAAGCCGGGCTTCGCAGTGAGCAGCTGCAGATCGTGCAGCGCGGCGATTTGTTTTTCTCCCTCTACGGGGCAACTGCGCGCGGGCTTGCCGCCATCCATGTGCTTCTGCAGCACATCGCACAAGTCGGCGACGAGCAGCTCTTGTTTGTCGCCCCCTTTGCCCTGGCGGCGCGCCTTGTCACCGCGCTTGGTCACGGTGTCCAAATCCTTCAAGATCAACTCAGTCTGGATTGTATCCACATCGGAGACGGGGTCGACTTTGCCTTCGACGTGAGTGACGTTGGGATCTTCGAAGCAGCGCACCACATGCGCGACCGCGTCCACTTCGCGAATGTGGGAAAGGAATTGATTGCCCAGCCCCTCCCCTTTGGCAGCGCCGCGCACCAACCCTGCAATGTCGACGAAGCGAATCGTGGTGTTGACCTTGCTCTTTGTCTTGTACAGCTCCGCCAACTGATCCAGGCGCTCATCGGGCACCGGCACGATGCCGACGTTGGGCTCCACGGTGCAAAAAGGGAAATTCGCCGCTTCCGCCTTGGCGGTCGAAAGCGAATTGAACAACGTGCTCTTGCCGACATTCGGCAGGCCCACAATTCCACAAGAAAAACCCATATGCGCGGGGGCTCTAGCTCAAGGCGCGCTGTGGGTCGAGGACAATTGGTGTGGAAGGGGAACGGTTTGGTAGGGGCACGGCACGCCGTGCGCCTACCAGCGCGGTCACAGGGTGGGCACGCAGACGGAACCGCTGATGCCGGCGTCGGCGTCGGCGAAGGTTACGTTTGACGAACAGCTGGCGGACGAACCATCGTGCCGGCAAAACGAGCAGTCGGACGTGGTGGCGCAGTTCTTGTAGCAGTAGTTGTGCCCGTCCGCCGCGCTCACGCAGGATGAGTCTGCCGGGCAATCGGCGTTGCGCACACAATCTTTGCGACTGCAGTAGCCCCCGTTGAACGCACTGATGCATTCAAGGTTGGTGCAATCGACGTTGGTCGCGCAGTCCGCACCAACACCGCAAGTGCCGGGCACACACACCTTGCGATTCATGCTGCCACCACCAGACGAGCGGCAAATGAAATCGGGCCCAGCGAAGCGCTGACAGAAAGCCTGGTCGTCCGCGGCTCCGGCG
>DATJEQ010000391.1:0-4734 GCA_035496495.1 Polyangiaceae bacterium | reverse complement strand
GCTGAAGATCAGTCGAAGAACGGTGCTGCGCGGTGCTGCGGGGGGGCTTGCAGTGGGCTTCGCCTTGCCGCCGCTTGAGGCGATGTTCAATTCAAATGGCAACGCGCTCGCGGATGGCGCGGCGATCCCGGTGCGCATGGGGATTTTCTTTTGGGGTGACGGCGTGAAGCCGGATCGCTGGGTTCCCACAACTACGGGCGCGGGGTGGATGCCGAGTCCGTCGCTGCAGCCATTGGTGACCGCGGGAGTGGCGGATTACGTCAATGTCGTCTCCGGCATGGTGGAGAAAGCGAGCACTGAGCGCGGCCATCATTCGGGTACGGTGGGAATTCTTTCTGGCGGTCCCTTGGTGGTGCAGCCCGCCGGCGGCGCGCCCTACCGATCGACGTTCACGCTGCCCAGTATCGATCAAGTTGCGGCGAACATCATTGGAACCAATACCAAGTTCAAATCGATCGAAACGGGGATTTCGACGCGCGTGAATGCCAACGAAGGCACCACGTTGCAGTACTTGTCGCACACCGGCCCCGACAGCCCCAACCCCGCGGAGTACGATCCCGCCGCGCTGTACAACCGCATCTTCGCTATGGGCTTCACGCCGCCCGGTGGTGCGCCTGCAGTTGCGGACGCTACACTGGGCTTTCGTAAGAGCGTGTTGGATTCAGTGTTGGGCGATCTGATGAATCTGCGCGACCGTGTGAGTACGTCCGATAAAGTGCGGCTCGACAAACACGCCGACAATATTCGCACGATGGAAAATCGCTTGGTGACGAACAACGCCGTGACCATGTCGACGGCCTGCGCGCTGCCGATGAACCCCGGTAGCTTCATGGATCAGAACGGCAACGAGCAAATCGCTGCGAAGATGGCAGCCATGAGCGACCTGATCGCCATGGCACTGGCCTGCGATCAAGCGCGCGTCTTCTCGATGCAATTTACCGGCAGCGTGGCGGGCACCGTATTCACTGAGGTCAACGTGAACGGCGGTCACCATCAATTGACGCACGATGAACCCGGCGATCAACCAATGGTGCAAGCCACCACGGTGTACACCGTGCAAATGTTCGCCGTGCTGCTCAATGCGCTCAAGGCCATCCCCGAAGGCGCCGGCAACCTGCTCGACAATTGCGCCATCCTTGCCAGTACGGATACCTCCGATGGCCGCTTCCACAACCTATTGGATTACCCGATCTTGATCGCCGGCAAAGGCGGCGGCTACTTCAAGTATCCCGGAATCCACTACCGGTCCCCCACAGGCGATGAGAACACGTCCAACGCTCTATTGAGCCTGCTGCGCGCCGCCGGCACGAACGTCGACAGCGTCGGAGCCGACAACGGCTTATCTTCGACGACGTGCAGCCCGATTGAGGCGTGAAGGCCAAGAGCGGTGCTGCCGCTGGTGTTTACTGTAGGCGGCGTGACTTAGGCTTATAATGGGGGACCTATGCCGGGACGTGTTGCGGCGTTGTCTGTCGTTGGCGCCTTCGCGATTTGTGGCGCTGGCTGCGACTCCAGGCTGCGGTTCAGCGCTGACAACCTCATGGTAAGTGCGGGTGGATTGAGCGGGGGCGGTAACGTGAACAGCCCCGGTGTTGGCGCCAGTAGCGCGGGAGAGAGAGCCTCAGGCAGCGTCACTGATGCTGGCCCAAGTGGTGGCGGTGCAGCGACGGGTGGCGTTGCCGGTTTGAGTGCAGGTGGCGGTGCGGTCGGCACCGGTGACCTGGGAATGATCGACGCGGGCGGCGTGGGATCAGTCGATGCCATCAGCGTAGGCGAGGTACATGCATGCGCGCTCATCCACAGGAACGTGCGTTGCTGGGGTCGCAACTTTTTAGGTCAGCTTGGGAACGGGTCGCGGGTCGACAGCTCCACGCCAGTTGATGTGCAAGGGCTTCCGCCTGGCGTGACATCCATTTCTTCGGGGCAATACCATACGTGCGCGCTCGTTAACGGAGAGGCGTGGTGTTGGGGTTTGAATGACTACGGTGAACTCGGCAACAATTCTTTGGAAATTAGTACAATACCGGTCAAGGTCGAGGTGCTCGATGCGAACATCACGAGCATTTCAGCGGGTGGACAGCACACCTGTGCCCTTGTTGACGGCGCCGCCTATTGCTGGGGCGCGAACGACCTGGGACAGGTCGGCGACAACTCGGGAAACGACAGACTTGTGCCCGTACCCGTTGTGGGCCTGGACATGGACGTAACAGCCGTCGATGCCGGGGAACTCAATACGTGCGCTATTCGCGACGGCGCAGTGACCTGCTGGGGACAAAACCCGAATGTGGATCCGAACACAGTTTGGGAACGCATTCCCACCAATGTCGAACGCGCAACGGGCGCCACCGCTGTCACGAGCGGTGAGAATTTTTCCTGTGCACTGTTCCAGGACGTCGGCGTTTTGAGCGGTGGAACCGGTGGAACTGTTGGACCGGGCGCCGCTTGTTGGGGACTCAACCTTTACGGGGAGTTAGGTGATGGGACAAGGACGGAAAGCCCCATCCCTCTTCAAGTCAAGGGGCTGAAGAGGGTCGATCAGATCTCCGCTGGCGCGGGGTTTGCTTGCGCTATCGTAAGCGGCGAAGCCTATTGCTGGGGCTCGAACTCCGAAGGGGAGCTGGGCGATGGAACAACCATGTTCCGTCGTCTCCCAACACCGGTCGTTGGACTGGGCGCGGGAGTTACCGCCGTTTCACCGGGAGAGATCTCCACATGTGCCATCGTCAGAGGTCATGCCTATTGTTGGGGTGATGGCAAGCTTGTCCCCACGCTCGTGCCGCTTGAGTGAAATCCCTGCTAAGTTCGCTTACAAGGTCACGCCTGGCCTGTATGAATCATGATCGAACCAATCGTTGATGAAAAATCCCACCGCAAAGCGCTTCGTCGTATCGAAGAACTTTGGAATGCGCGCCCGAAGTCGCCCCAAGAGCGCGAGTTGGATGCGCTGGCGACATTGGTCGATGCTTATGAGCGTCGAGCGTTTCCCATTCTTCCCCCAGATCCCATTGAGGCCATTGTGATCCGCAGTGAGCAACTCGGCCTGACGCGTCGCCAACTTGAGCCCTTTATCGGATCGCGCGCGCGAGTCTCAGAAATACTGTCTCGAAAGCGCTCCTTGACTCTGCCAATGATTCGACGGCTCCACCAACAAATGGGTATTCCCGCCGAAATTCTGATCGGCGATTCCGCGGGCGGTCGCCCGAAACCGGGACCCCACAAAGCGCGCTCCGTTTCACCGATACGCTCGTCAACGAAGCAAGCCTCGTCATTGCGAAAGTGAATGGCAACTGCCAGTGATGGCGCGTCACTTCGCCCTGCCGTCTCCGTTTAGAGTAAGCAGCAAACAACGATCTTGAATCCCGGTATCTGCACTCAGAGCGATACGATTGCAGCGTCTGGATCGAGGTGCTGCGGGATCAATTGGCCGACGATGACCGCCTGCCCGCGGCGACATCAGGGCCGCACAGGGTTGCGATCAGTTGGGTCATTGTCGCGATCAGGTGCTGCGTTTCGGGGGAGAGGTTGTCATCAGCCCAGCATGCGCCAGCGGCGGGTTGGCCGGGGACGATCCACAGAGCGTTGTGCAGCACAGGGCGCGTGGGAGTAAACAGGCGGTCGGTCCCTTTCAAGCCATCGAAGAGAAACGCTTCGACATTGTTGGCGGTGAAGAGTTTTTCGACGGTCTGGCGCTGCTCGGGCGTGAGTACTCCGGTTTCCTTGCGAAACTTTGGAGAGCGGATCACTATGTAACTGCCGTCACGATTTGCCAGCAACTGGTTGACATGCCGTCGAGGTGATCAACGGTGTAGATGAACCAATCGTTGTGGATTTCGTCCCAGTCCCAGAGACTGGAACCCGTGCTGGCATTCCAATTTGCTGGACGCACCCTGGAAAGGAGGAGTGACGACGGGGCGGCCGAGGCAGGCCGCCGAGCGCGACGAAGACGACGAGATAGAGAAGAGGACATGCCCCCCAATCGGTCTATCCCCAGGGCAGGTGCGGAAAATCGACCGGGCAACTGAAAGTGGCGGATTTCGCAGATGATTTGGGGGATTGGGGTTTCGAACGAGCCCAGCCAGAGAGCACGTCGATGCTCCCTCACTTGAAACAATACTACCACAGTAGTATGGTTTGCCATGCCCCGAGGAAATCCCGCTAGCAAGCTTGCAATCAGTGTCGATCGAGAGGTGCACGCCAAAGTGCTGAAGGCAGCCAATGCGGATGGAGTGAGTGTTTCCGCATGGATGACCGCGGCCGCGCGGCGCGCACTGCTGATTCGCGATGGTCTTTCTGCGGTCGCCGAATGGGAAGTGGAACATGGCGCTCTGACGACGCAGGAATTGGAGGCCGCGCGCCATCGGATTGCGCAAAGTCACGGTCGCCAGAAGCACACGGGTCGATGAAGGCCGTCGTCTACGACACCGGGGTTCTGATCGCTGCGGATCGCGCTGAGCGACGCGTGTGGGCCGAACATCGTGTTCGCCTTGAGGCGGGTTATGTGCCGCTGGTACCCGCGCCGGTCGTTGCGCAAGCGAGTCGCTCTTCCAAGCAGGTCGCCTTGCGACGTTTCCTGCGCGGCTGTGATACCGTCGCGTTCGACGAAGTGGCAGCACATCGGGCCGGAGCCCTGCTCGGTAAATCCCGCACGAAGGATGTCGTGGACGCAGCCGTCGCCCTCGTGGCAATCGAACACCACGCCGACATTGTCAGCGACGACACGGGCGATCTCCACAA
>DATJEQ010000390.1:0-5050 GCA_035496495.1 Polyangiaceae bacterium | reverse complement strand
GTTGTTCACGTACGCTTCGAGATCGGCGATGCGCTTCTCCAAATCGGCGGGAGAGGCCGCGGCTTCAGTCCCCGCTGCAGCAGCGGGTTCATCCGCGAAGGCGGGGTGCGCGAACGCCACCCACAGTGAACAGAGGACTGTGAACGCCAGTAGGGCGGATATCAGTTTTTTCATTTGGTCACCTTTCTCTCGATCTCTAGAAACGCGTTAGAAATGTTTCGTGCCGGCAGCGGGAGTGTGTCGGCCGAATGTTTCTGGGAGTTTTCGGGAATTGGTCGGGAGAATATTTCGGAAACATTCGGCAGATCCGCGGTGATTCGCGTATGCTGCGGGGGTGACCGGGGCGGAAACACCAGTAAAATCGCCGGAGATCCTCAGCCCAGAGCGGTCCATTCGGCCACCTGCTCCCGAAACACAGGTCGACCAAACCTGGGACCAGCGTGAGGCAGTGAGGGCCACCGCCCATGGGGAATTGCCGGCTGAGCTACTCGAAGCTGGCGTCACTCGGTTGGGCGGTATTTCCGCTGTGGCTGCAATTGGGTTTGCCCTGTATCTGGTCGCCCTGCTGCTGATGGTGCCCAAGGCGAACCCATCGTGGTTGGCTCTGATCTGGCTGCACGCCGTGCCTTTGGGGCTCAGCGTGGCGCTGTGGCTCGTCACTCGCCTGCGCCCCTTGCGCCCGCAGATCATTGTCGATGTCGGTTACGCCTACTTGGTTGTTGTTTGTCTGTGCTTGGGGCTGGTGCGCTACGGCAGCCCAGTGCCCGCAGCTGAATTGCTGAGGCAGATCCCGGTGGCCGCGCTGCCCATCCTTGCGTTCGCGGTGTTGATCCCAGCGCCCCCCAGCAAGGAGTTGTGGGTGCTTGCAGTGGCCGCGACGACGGACCCGGTTGCGCTGATGATGATGAAGACTAAGGTGGCCCCGCTGCCGCTTGCCCACGCGGTGTGGATTTCCAGCTTGTCGTTCGCGGCCGCCGCGATCGGCTACGCGATCTCTCGCATCATGTACCGCCTGAGCGAGGGGATCGTGAAAGCGCGTGAGGTGGGCAGCTACAAACTGGTCGAACGTTTGGGCACGGGCGGCATGGCCGAAGTGTGGCGTGCCGATCACCGCATGCTGGCTCGGCCTGCGGCGGTGAAATTGATCCGCCCCAAAGTGCTGCAAGGCCATGGCCCCGAGGCGGCCGAGCGGCTGCTGCGCATTTTCACGCGCGAGGCGCGTGCCACCGCATTGTTACGCTCCCCTCATACGATCCAACTCTACGATTTTGGCATGACTCGCGAAGGCGCATTCTTCACCGTGATGGAGTTGCTCGATGGCGTGGATCTGCAAACGTTGGTCGAACGCTTTGGCAAGCAGCCGAGCGAGCGAGTGGCCAACCTGATGCGGCAAGCGTGTCATTCACTGGCCGAAGCGCACGAACACGGACTGGTGCACCGCGACGTAAAACCCGCGAATATTTTCGTGTGCCGCGGCGGCGGCGATTATGACTTCGTGAAAGTGCTCGACTTCGGTTTGGTTCTCGATCGCCACCCCACGGCGGAAGAATTGGAAGACGAGGAGCGCTTCGTGGGCACTCCCTCGGTGATGGCGCCTGAAATGGTGCGCTTTCGTGCCCCTGTGGATGCTCGCGCGGATCTTTATGGCTTAGGCTGCGTGGGTTATTGGATGCTCACCGGCAAGCGCGTATTCGAGGCGGACAGCCGGCAAGACATGTTGATCATGCACGCGCACCAAAGGCCGCAGTTGCCCTCCAAGCGCGGGGGAGTCGTCGTGGATGCTGGGCTGGAAGCGATCATCATGAGCTGCTTGGAGAAGAACCCGAATAAGAGGCCTCAGAGTGCGCGCGAGCTTTCCGCCAGGCTGGAAGCGTTGGCGTTCTCATCACCCTGGAATGAGGCGCGCGCAGCGGCATGGTGGGCTGAGCATCTGCCGTTACCGGTGCCAGTGGCAGCGGAAGGCTTGGATTTGCAACAATCCGCGCCCCAGACGGTCAACGAAGAATCTGCTAATCTGCTGCCCTGATGGGAGCTGCGAGCAGCGAAGATCGGGTCTCCGGCGAGTTGGGCGTCGACCGAGCGGAATGGCTCGCGGGGCTGCTCGAACATTCGACGGACGTGATCTCGATCCTCGATCTGGAGGGCAAGATTCTCTTCATTAACCAGACGAAGCCGAGCACCACGCCGTCTGCGGTCATTGGCCGGCGCGCTTCCGAGTTCCTGCCGTCGCCAACCAATCAAGTGTGGGACAGCGCGTTTCGTCGTGCGGTAGAAACTTGCGCGGCTCAACATTTGGAGCTGCCCAGTCACGGCGGCTACTACTGGGAGGTACGCCTGGTTCCCATCCGGCGTGGGGCCAGTGCCGCGTATGTCGTGTCCATCGGTTCTGACATTACAGAAAAGAAGCGAACGCAATCTGAACTAGCCAGCAAAGAGGCTTTGTTGGATTTGGCGCTCAGCGCCGCACACATGGGCCAGTGGGTCTGGGAGATCGCTGCTGATCGCATGATTTGGGACAACACGACTCGACAGATGCTCGACTGGTCGGGGTCCAACGAGGCGGTAAGTCTCGAACAGTTCCTGGGCAGGGTGCAGGAGGAAGATCGTGCTCGCGTGCGCTTGCATTTGCAACAGGGCGCCCAACTGGGGCAGCTGCACCCGATTGAATTTCGCGTAGCCACGCAACGCGGCGAGCGCTGGCTTCATTGGACGGGTAAAGCGTACCTGACGGATGAGGGCAAGCCGCGCGATCTTTTGGGCGGTGTGTTGGACGTGACGCACCAAAGGCAGGGCGAAGCCGCTCTCAATCGCGCTCAGAAGCTGGAAGCATTGAGTCAACTTGCTGCCGGCGTGGCCCACGACTTCAACAATCTGTTGTTCGCAATTTTGGGCAGTGTGCAGCTCGCTCAGATCGCAAAGACGCCGTCCCAGCAACAATCGCTACTGAACGAAGCGGTGAGCACCTGTCTTCGAGCGGGGGAGCTGACGCGACGCTTGCTTGCATTTGGCAGCAACCAGGGTACTGGCGAGCAAGCGATCAATCTGGGCGAGTTGGTGCAGGGCACCCTGCAGTTGCTCGGTCGTCTGATCCCGTCGTCGATCGAGGTGGAACTCGATCTGGCGGAGAACCTTCCCGCGATCTGGGGTGATCGCGGGCAAATCGAGCAAGTCGTGATGAATCTCTGTCTCAACGCGCGCGACGCTATGTCCACCGGCGGACAGCTCAGCTTGAGCACGCGCCGCGTCCCGCTGGGCAGCGAGCCGCCCAGTAGTAGCGCGCGGGGCAAAGCGCAGCGGTACGACAGCGATCCGCCTTCTGCTATTGGGCCTCCTTCAAGCCGTCATGCGCACTACGTCGTGTTGACTGTGAAGGACACCGGGGCCGGCATTCCCCCGGAAATGATGTCTCGCATCTTCGAGCCCTTTTTCACAACCAAAGCGCAAGGCACCGGCCTCGGGTTGCCCACGGTGCACAGCATCGTGCAGCAACACGGCGGCTGCATCGACGTACAGTCCGAGCCCGGGAGCGGTGCGACGTTCAGTGTCTATTTGCCCACGGCATGACGGACGTCAACCCGCACGCCAGTGCGGCGGATAAGTCTTTTCGTAACCTGGGAGCGCTTCAATGCGTTTGGCCCATGCGGCGAGCCGCGGGAAGCGTTTTTCCAACGGCAGTACGCCCAGCTCTAGCGAAGCGGCCGCTGGTTTCCCCGCGGCGCGCAGTACGCCTAGTAATAGCGGGTAATAGCAAATGTCGGCGGCAGTGATGGAATCACCCAAAAGGTAATTGCCCCGTTCGTACCGCTCTTCAACGCGACTCAACTCAGCGAGCGCATTTTGCCCCGCCTCAAGCACGGCGCTTCTCGTGGAATCGTTGAGCTGCCCGAAGTAGATGGGCAGTGTGAATCCTTCAACGGCAGGCGCCAGGTAGTTGTCGCATTCGCTGACCCATTGCATGATTTTCCCAGTTTCCGCCGCAGTGGAGCCGAACAGGGCGGGGGTGGGATGCACCTTCTCCAGGTATTGGAGGATCGCCAATGACTCGTACAGAGTGAACTCACCGTCGCGGAGCGCCGGCACCTTGCTGCGCGGATTGATCTTCAGGTACTCCGGGCTCTTGTGCATGCCCTTCGAAAATTCGACCAGCTTTGATTCGTAAGGAATGTTCTTCACTGCCAGCGCGAGCAACACGCGCCACGAAAACGGACTGCCGCTGCCCCAGAAGATCTCGATTGCCATTGTTCCTCCACCCAGTTGTGCGCGCCGCTCTCAGCCGAGTGGTGCGTTGGCAGGCACTAGGGCCAGGGCCCGTCAATCGCCAGCCCGCATCACCAAAATTTCACGAAAAAACGGGCTTTGGCAGCCTCGGTGCGCCGCTATGGGCCCCAGGCTAACAAGCTCTTGACGCTGGGCCGATCGAGGCTAATCTCGCGGCCCCCAAAGGGATTTTCCAGCTTAGCTCAGTTGGTAGAGCAGGCGGCTGTTAACCGCCGGGTCCCAGGTTCGAGTCCTGGAGCTGGAGCTGTTCGACTCGCCCCCCTCCGCAAAGCGGGGGGCTCGCTCACAGCGAGCCGATCGATGAACCAGCGCGTGGCGAGGCGAACGGCGACAGCCCTGAGCGACCCTTCGACTCACCCCTCGCGAAGCGCGAGCGGTTCGCGAGGGGAGGGGAGTCGAGGGGCGGGTGAATCGTCTTTCGGCATCAAGAACGGCGACAGCCCTGAGCCGGTCCAAGGGTTGAAGGCGCGAAAGATCTCGCGCAACTCGAGAGCATGAGCAGCCGATAGTAGGGAGTGGCATACGCGGCGCTTGGACGCGATAGAGAAGCCCGTTACTCTGCCTATACGATGGCACCGTCCGTAGAACGCACACCTCTGATGCTTTGGTTGAAGGAAACCAATCCCCGGTATCACGGTCGTCTATTGGATCTCCGTGACACATGTCAGGCTGTGCTTGCGTACGTCCCTGCGATGTTTTCACACTACACCCAGCACACAGTTGAACACAGCGACGAACTAGTGCGTCAACTGTCGAATTTGCTGTTCCTGGA
>DATJEQ010000389.1:0-13156 GCA_035496495.1 Polyangiaceae bacterium | reverse complement strand
CGACGCGGGTTGAGCTCGCGCCAGCTTAGAACTCGATCAACGACGGCGGCGCTGCGAGCGCACGCCCAGCCCGATCAAACCCACGGCTACCAATGCGCTGCTCAGCAGAGCCAACCGCGACGTCGGCGGCGCAGGAGCAATGCGCGCCCCACAGCCGTACGTCACTTCACACAGATCGGCATTGCCGGGGTTGGGATTGATATTCATCCCCAGTTCGGTGAAATCCGACATCCCGTCCATATCTGAATCCGTGGGCGGTGCGCCGGTTGCTGGATCCCCGTTCTTCATTTTTAGGAAGATGTCGCGGATCATCGCATCGCCTTTGCCGGCCGCCGCAACCCCGCCCTTGCCGATCACGCTCACCGCAAACGGCTTCATGCTCGCTGCTGCAGTCGTCGCTCGCCCCGGGTTAGTCGAATGACACAACAGGCAAGAGGGCGCGCAATTTGAGCCAGACACCTTCTGCAGCACGTCAGGAAAATTCGGCGAAGCTAGCGCCGCACGCGAGAAGACCAGCGCCCCAGCAAACGCCAGAGCGGCGACTGCAGGCAGGATCGCTCGCTTCAACCAGGGTGCTGTCAGTGCGGTGTGCGTCGCCATAGTGGAATGCCGAGGTTTAGAAATACAGGTGGATCTGCGCTTGCAGTGTGAGCGGGTCGTCCTTGCGGACCACAACGTCTAAGCGCGTGTCCAGATGCGCCATGATGAAATACGCGGCAGAAAGCCAAATTCCAGTGCGCATTTTACCAGCGCCCGACGTGGCCGTTGCGCCCAACGCCTTGGACTTACCTTCGTCCAAGAACTCAAACGTGCCCATGCCGTGCAGCCCTTGAATCGGTTCGTAATCGGCCTGGAGCATGCCCGTGTAGCCCATGGCGTGGGCGCTGGATTTCAACAGATCCATCTCCGCTAACACCGCCACTTTACGCGCAATACCGACACGCGCGGTGACCCCGTGAGCGTTGCGCACATAGCCGGTGCTGGTGAGCAACAATCGATCGCGACGCGCTTTCGTCCACATGCTGCTGACGCCGATGCCGAATGTGGGGCTGATCAAATACTCCGCGTAGCCGGCATAGCCGCGCTGCCGGAACTCATCCGGATTGACCTGGTAGTTACCGGCAATGCCCATCAACTCCGATCGCCAGCGCTTGCGCGTGTAGGCCAACGCCACGCCATGCTGCTGATCCGACTCTCTGTCGGTCAGGGTTGACTCGCGCACCCACATCACGTGCTCCGGAATGCGCTGGCCAAAGGGCAGATTCAAACGGCCGAGCCGCAAGAGCATGCCCTTGTCCAATACGAATCCGATGTAATGCGTGCGCGAGAGCAAATTCGGATCGTACCCTTGCCCGGTTGTCACTTGAGCCGCGCGGGCATGGGGGCTACCGCCTTTAACCCGCGCATAACCCAAGCTACCGCCAAGGATCACCGGACCAAAGGAAACCGCCCCGTAGATATCGGCTTGCATGGGGAAGTAGCGAAAAGAAGAATCCTGGCTTCCTTTCTTCGCCTTGTACACGCCCATGCCGCGCGCGCTGCCGCCCAAGCGCAGCGAATCCGGTTCGTTGATCAAACCAAAGAGCAGGCCAGCGCGCTCGCGAGGGTACCCATTCTTATCGGGACCAAAACTGAGCAACTCATCGCTCTGCACACGGCCCATGTGCGTGAGTAACTCACCACCGCTGGGATCCACGTGGCAGCTGCTGCACTGCGCGTAGCCGTACTTGATCATCCAGGGATACGCGTGGGCATCGCCCGACCAAGCCAAAATGCCGACCAGGCACACAAGGGCCAGCACCGCTTGCGTCAACAAGGGGGGGAGAAGCCGCATAGGGGTGTCCCTTTTCGCCCAGCTCCGGCCGCTAGTCAAATGCCCTGCTTGCTTTTCCACACGCGTCGGCGACGAAGCAGATCACGGAATTTTCCGCACATATTTCAGTGCGCGGCGCGGCGCGCCACCCAGGGGCCACTGGTAGGGCACGTCCAGCTCAAGCGCCCATCCTGGCCACTGGGGGGCTTCCGAGCGCGCCAAGAGCAGCCAAACCTCCCGCGTCGCCAAGCGAGACCCCTCGCGCAGCCACTCAGACGGCTCGAACGTGGCACGTGACAACGCGACGTCACAGCCCTGGGAAGGAAGGCCATCGCTGCGGGCGCGAACCACTTGCAGACGCGCGCTGTGTAGGCTGCCTGTCAACGCGCGCAGGAAGGCGACCCGCTTTTGCATCGGCTCCACCAAAGTGACGGCGAGATCTGAGCGCAGGATGGCCAGCGCGGCGCCCGGTGCCCCTGCCCCAGCCCCCACATCGATGCACTGGGCTTTTACCGCAACGAATTGCGCGAGTACCACCGCGTCCGACAACACCAAATCGAGCAGCTCATCGGTCGATGACGCAGCGGTCAGATCCAGTTTCTTATTCCAAGTGACCAGCAAATCCAGATACGCGCACAGATCAGACCATTGAGCAGAGTTGAGTGCAACTGCTTGGGCCGTCAGCCCGGCGTCAAGCTGATTCAGTTGACTGCCGAGTTTCGCGAACAATGGCTGTGCCGCGGCTTGCCAGCGGGCACCCAGAATATTGAGCATGGTGACCAGCGCAGCTTAACACCGCTCAGTTGTTGGAGCGAGACTCAGACGGCGCGTGCGTGCTGCTTAGGCCTGGGGGTGATTGCTGATCCTCGGTCAATGGTGCCCACACATCACTCCACTTCGAATCGCAAAAGAGCAACCAACAGGGGCCCTCGATTGCACTTTTCTCGAATACCCGTGCGCACAGCTCAGCGCCATGATCGAGATCGGTCAAAGCCAGGTCCACGTAGGAATAATGAAGCCCGAGCCCTGAGCCGACCACACAGCCCACGCCGCCCGGCACCAGCGCGCGATTGAGTGCGTCCTCCAAGGCCAACCGCTCGGCAAGGCGCACTTCACTCGTGCGCTGATCGCTCCTGTATTTCAGATAACAGAATATTTCCGAATTGCGCGAGAAGCGCACCGAGCTGAACGGCTGCCCCTGCAAGAAACACTTGAGCATCTCGGGCAACATGGTGCTGCACAGTGCCAAATCGTCCTGCGCAAGACACTCCGCGTCGGTCGCGTGCGGCTCCACATCAAGCAGCGTCCAACCCGCTTGTTCGCAGAAACGATGGTACGGGCGTTCGTCGAGCCCGCCATGAATCCCTGCTATTCCCCCTTCGATTGTCTCACTGAGCGTTGCAATCGGGTGGAACCGATCGTCGTCGCGGCCCACCATGCGCAATGAAGAAGGCTTTGGCCCCGGCACGCTGGTGATCGAGCCCACCCAAGCAGCCCGACACTCTGCCCCCAAGAGCAACGTCACGAGCCGCTCGCATGCGGCGCTGTCTGCCGCGCTGCCCGCCAGCGCAAAGGCAGCGCTTCGGATGACCAAATCCATCAAATGCCCGCGTGTGAAGCCCACCCGCACCGAGGCGGCACTGAGATCGTAACCCGTATCACGGTGCACTCGCTCAAGAGCGCTCTCCAAAGAACAAGGCTCCCCATGCGCCTTGCGGCTGGGCTGCGGCAAGAGGACCTTTCTGCCCGTCACGCTGAATGCGAATCGCACGGCGCAAGAAGGCGCGCAACGGCGATTGTGCCAGGGCAGACCGTGCGCTAGGTGAGCCGCTCGCATGCGTGGACATTTTTGGACCCTGAAGGGCCACATAGGGCGCACGCTCAAGCCCGAAAAACTGCCGTCAGCACGGCATTTGGCCCTCTCAATCGACGCCGGGGCAATCGGCACCGTTCGCCTCAGCGCGCGCCTCTCCGTTCCGTCGGCGGCCACGAGCTTGCTCATCTTGGCGCATGGGCTGGGCGGATCGAGTCAGAGCCCTTACTTGTTCCCGGCGGTCAACGCAGCTCACGCGTTGGGCATTGCCACCCTGCGCCTCAATCTGCGCGGCGCCGATTTGCGCGGTGAGGATTTCTACCATGCGGGCCTTACCGACGATGTGCGCTCTTGGCTCGCTCATCCTCAGCTGTCGGAGTTCTCGCGCATCGCATTGCTCGGCTACTCGCTGGGCGGGCATTTGTGTTTGCGCTGCGCCAGTGAATCGCTCGATCCGCGACTGGTGGCCATCAGCAGCCTGTGCGCGCCGCTGGATCTGGATCAGAGCGCCGCAGCTTTCGATTCCGCACGCTTTGGGCTGTACCGCGCCCACGTGCTGCGCTCGCTGAAAGCCATGTACCGGCAAGTGGCGAATAAGCGCCCCGTTTCGCTTGCAACAACTGAGGTCGACCGCATCTCCAGCATTCGACAGTGGGACGAGCAGATCGTCGCACCGCGCCACGGGTTCCAAAGTGCGGTGGATTACTACGCTCAAATGAGCGCCGGCCCGAAGCTCGGCCAAATTGAGTTGCCCACTTTACTGGCTTACGCCGAAGAGGATCCGGTGGTGCCCCCCCGCACGTTCCACGGTGCGCTGGCGCGCTGCTCACAGGCCGTGCAAATCTGGAAGATCCCACGTGGCGGCCACATTGGCTTTCCAACCGGCCCTACCCCGCATGACCCAAGCCCAAATGACATTGTGCCACACACAGGCAGCGTGGACGTGCAATTGGTTCACTGGCTCGTTCAGCATTTGAGCTAACATTCACGCTGCATGTTGATGGAGGTCAACCCCGTAAACCCCGAGCCGCGGAAAATTCGCCGCGCCGTGGAGGTGCTTCAAGAGGGCGGCGTGATCGCCTACCCGACTGACACGGTTTACGGTTTGGGCTGCGATCTGTTCAACAAGAAGGCGATCGATCGCCTGTATCAAATCAAGGGCATGTCGCGCTCGCAGCAGCTAGCTTTCGTGTGCAGCGATTTGGCGCAAGTGGCCAAGTACGCCATTGTGAACGACTACGAATACAGAATCTTGAAAGAATATCTGCCGGGCCCCTACTGCTTCATTCTCCGAACCAGCAAAGAAGTGCCCAAAGTCGTACAAACAGCGCGCAAGCACGTCGGAGTGCGCATTCCCAATCACCCCGTAGCGTTGGCAATGGTGCAGGAGTTAGGGCATCCCGTGATCTCAAGCACTGCAGCCCGCGCGGGCCAGCCGGTGCACATCGACGCAAAAGAACTGGATCTAGAATTCAAGGGGCTCGATTTGGTAATCGATGGCGGGGCCGGTGGTGAAGTGCCCACCACGGTGATAGATTTGACGGCAGATCGCCCCGTCATCGTGCGCGAAGGCGCCGGCGACCCTGAACCATTCCGATAGTCGGGAATTGGCATGTTGCACGCATTCGACATTTCCGGAAATCACCAGCGCCTCGATGGGGGCGCCATGTTCGGCAACGCGCCGCGCGCGATGTGGAGCCGCTGGTGCCCACCCGACGAACAAGGCCGCATTGAACTGTCCTGCCGAGCGCTGCTGATTCAAACCGATCAAAAGCGCATCTTGTTCGAAACCGGCATTGGCGTGTTCTTTCCGCCGGATCTCAAAGAGCGCTACGGCGTTGTGGAGTCCGATCATGTGCTGCTGAGTTCGCTCAGCGCCTTGGGCCTCACTGACGCCGACATTGACGTGGTGATGCTCAGTCACCTGCATTTCGATCATGCCGGGGGCCTACTGGCCGCCTTCACCCCCAACGAAGCGGCACGGCTGCTCTTCCCCAAGGCACAGTTTGTCGTGGGGAGCGAAGCGTTCGCGCGCGCCAAGGCGCCGCACGCTCGGGACCGCGCGTCCTTTATTACAGAATTGCCGGCACTCTTGGAGCAAAGCGGCCGCCTGCATTTGATCGACGCGCAAACGAACACAACTGCCCTGTTCGGAACGGACCGCATTTCCTTTTTTGCCTCATCGGGTCACACCCCGGGGATGCTCAATGCAGTGATCACGGGACAAGCGCAGAGCGTCGTATTCTGTGCCGATCTGATCCCAGGCGTCCCCTGGGTTCACTTGCCGATCACCATGGGCTACGACCGTTTTGCTGAGCACTTGATCGACGAGAAAACTGAGTTGTTCTCGCGCAGCGATCTGTCTCGCACCTGGTTCTTCTTCACGCACGACACAAATGTGGTGATGGCCAAAGTAAAAAAAGATGACAAAGGGCGCTACCAGGCATACGACGCCCAGCCCCACCGCGCTGCAGGATGGGATCTGGATGCGCCCATTGGCTCGTAACAGGAACGAAAATGTTGAACTACAAGAGCGAATTCATCGATTTTATGGTGCACAGCCAGGTGCTCACCTTCGGCGATTTCGTCACTAAGAGCGGTAGGAAAACACCCTTTTTCGTCAACACTGGTAAATACAAGACCGGCGAACAAATCCGAAAGCTCGGGGATTTTTACGCCCAGTCGATCCTGCGCGAATTGGAAGCGGGGTCGCTGGGCAGCGGGTTCAACGTGCTCTTTGGGCCAGCCTACAAAGGCATTCCGCTGTGCGTCGCCACCGCCATCGCGCTGTGTGCGCGGGGCAAAGACGTGGGCTTCTGCTTCAATCGCAAAGAAGCGAAAGATCACGGTGAAGGCGGCACCCTGATCGGCCACTCCCTGAAAGACGGCGATCGGGTGCTGATCATCGAAGATGTGACCACCGCCGGCACGTCCATCCGCGAAACGGTGCCCCTGTTGCGCGCTGCCGCCAAAGTCGAGTTGGCGGGCTTGGTCGTCAGTGTCGACCGGATGGAGCGCGGCACCGGCGAGCAGAACGCCTTGGCCGAAGTCAGCGCCGAATTCGGCATGAAGGGCTTTGCCATCGTCACCATCGATGAGGTGATGCAATTCTTGCACAACCGCCCAATCAACGGCCAAGTGGTGCTGACCGACGATCTACACACCCGCATGCTCGCCTACCGGCGTGAATACGGCGGAATCGCATAAGACTACGGCGCACCCACGTTTCGCACGCCGGCACCGGCAGCAACGAATTGCGCGCGCATTCCCACCTGCAACGGTGCGGATTGTTTCGGGTCGCTCTGCAAGCTGATCTCCACTGCAAGATTGTCGCTGATCTGCGCTTGCTCCGGCAGCGTTGCGCCGGCGGCAACCACCAGCTCCGCATCGCCCGGTGCTTGGTAATGCAGAACGGTGTGTGGCGGTAGGCCCATGCCGTTCATGCTCTCGCCCACTAAGTAGCGCTTGGTGGCGACGCTGAGCTTGGCTTTGTTGCCGTCGATCCCCTCCACTTTCACCAATCGGTACGCGAGCACTTCCGCCCGATAAAAAGTCTCACGCGACTCAGTCATCCAATACGCGCCCTCGCCCACTGGCTCGCTGGGGTACGGCAGCCACAGCGTGTTCAACAGCTCGGAAGCCGCAGCCAGCACCACTTCGAATTCACCTTGAGCCACGGCGGGCGCGGCTTCGAAGCCAATTGCCGTGCGGCCGCTGCCCACTTTCGACTGCAGAGCAAAGCTGCTGCCCTTGAGCTTGGGCACCATCGCGGCAACCTCTTGCGGGATTTGACCGGGTTGCTCGTTGCCCAGACGCGCCGAAGCGACTTTTAGCTTCGTCTCCAGCGCCGCGCCGGAAGCATCCGCGCGACTTTGGATCTCCAGATCCAAGGCAATGGTGGGCAGCGCAGAACGCGGCCCGGTGCGCACCGCCAGCTCTAGGTTGCCTTTACTGCTCGCCGCTGCAGTCGATTGCGCACCCAAATGCAGCCGTGGCTCACTGCCAGTCGACCCCAACTTGATGCCACTGAAATTCCCTCGCGGGATCTTGGCGTCGGCGGCGGCCATGCTGAGCAATCCGTTGGGTGAAACTGCATCACCCCCTGCCATCGCCTGCCCTTGCGCCTGTTGCGCGGCAGCCTTCATCGCTTTCGCGATTTTAGAATCGCCCGCGGGCTTATCGCTCGCTGCGGGCTCGGCGCTCTGCGCAGCCGGCTCATCCTTCTTGCAACCGACTGCAGGCAGCGCACAGGCGGTAAACAACCCCAACAACCCAATACAGCGCAGTGAATAGCCCATATGCTCAGCGAGCGGATCTAGCGCACGCGCAAGCCGCTGCAAAGCATGCCGGCGTTGCCGCAATAAACCCAAGAAAAACCGCCCCAAAGAGAACTCCGTGGGGCGGCATGGGGTCCGACGCTTGAGCGCGCACGCGCCGTCGGAACTTGACCAGATGCTTCAGATGTACGGCTTCAGATCTTTGACCGCATTGTCAGTCAGCTCGTACGCCTTCAAGTCCTTGTGGCAGTGATTGCACTTCCAATCCTTGCCGTCGGCTTTGTACTTCTTGCTGGCTTCCTTCATCAGCTTCTTCGCTGCCTTACGACCGCCGTCTTTGCAGGCTTTCTCCACCGAGGGATAGTTGAACTTCTTTGCGGTGCAGGCTCCCGAATCGCTGCCCTCATCGTCAGCGGCGTAAGCCGGCGCGGTGTGCAAAAGCGCTGCACCGGCGCCAAGGGCCAGCGCGGCAGCAAGCACGACGTTGTAAAATGAGCGATTGCGGATTTGGGCCATTTTCAGTTGCTCCTTACGGGGGGTCTAGGGGGGAGAAGATCTAGCAAGCAATGCGTCAAAAAAGCAGGGTCGGTAAACAGTCAATTCACTCTACGACGACTGCTGGCGCTACCTTCCTCGGGCGACGCCTTTCGTTGAACGAACAGGGTGCCGCTTCTATTCAGTGCCGTTAAACATCGGGCGCCAGGTCAGAAAACGCCTTTGCGGCGGAAATTTATTAAAAACGGCCCTTAGGCCAGCCAGCTGGAATCGTTCAGTTATTCGGCTTTTGGGCTGATTCAATAATGTAGTCGGCTAGTTGGCCCATCTGCTCGGGGGTGAGCTTCTGGCCGAACTTGGGCATCTTCGCGTCTTTCCCGAACAGATCGTTCGCGCTGGAGTTGGTGATTGTCTTCACCAGCCATGCCTTCGATCCGTGGCCGAACAAGTTGGGAGCGTCGCCGGTCTCGCCCTCAGTGACTTCGTGGCAATCCGAACAATTGTACGTGCCAGATTCCCACAGATCGGCACCCTTCTTCGCTAGCGCAGCGTCGACATGCGCCGCCTTGGCCGCCTCCTCGCCGCTGAGGCTCAGGCAGTACTCAACCAGCGCTTTCAGATCGGCGTCCGGCAGGTCTTTCGCGGGATAAGGATCCATGCCCTCGTGTTTGGGATCCGTGGGCTTGCGCTTGATGCCACCGAAGAAACGCGGATCTTGCGCGTTGCGAATCAAGGCTGAGAGCCAAGCGCGACTGTTATAATCTGAAAAATCCGGTGCCTCGCTGCCTCCTTCGCCGGCAACGGTGTGGCAGTTCTGGCAGTGCTCTTTGAACAGGGTGATGGCTTGATACTTCGGGTCGTTCTGCAGCACCGCTTCGCCGCCTTCGGGCAGCACGCCCGCCTTAGCTAACTCTCGCGTGTATTCGGCGAACTTGTGCGCCTGCGCCACGCCCTTGTTGTATTCCTTGTCGTTGTGATCGCGCGCGACGGCGATGGCACTCAAGGTCACAATCCCGGCCATCAGCAGGCCCACGCCGGCCAGCACGGGCGCCCGCGCTTTGAGGCTGCTGCTCTCCGCCCGATCGACCCAGGGCAGCGCCACAAGAAAGCTCACCGCAGCACCGGGAAGGATCACCGTGCCGATAATTTGCGCGGGACCTTCGAAGTAGTGCAGCAGCTGATTCAAGAACAGGAAGTACCATTCCGGCCTGGCCTGAAACTTCGAGCCCGACACCAGCGGTCCAAACAGCTCTGTGCCATGGGTGTTAACGGTGGCGATCAGCAGCACCGTACCCACCAGGGTCATGGCCAGCACGTCCCAAAACAATTGGTGCGGGAAAAAGCGCACCGCGCGCGCGCGCGCTTCGTCAGCTGAGAGCGACGAGACCTCGCCGTGACGCACCACTTGCCGGCGGTGCAGCAAGAGCAGCGCCGTGAACAGCACGGGCAGCACAAACACATGGAAGGAATACAGGCGCAGCAGCGTGAAATTGCCGAACTCTTTTCCGCCCACTAACAACATGCGCTGTGGCTCACCACCCGGCACACTGGCCATGATGCTCGTTTCCACTGCGATGCGGCCCAGAGCTTGTTCGTCCCAGGGCAACAGTGAACCCGACAGGGCCATGCCAATGCACAACAGCGCAATGATCACCGCGCTGATCCAATACACCTCGCGCGGGCGCCGGTAACCGCCGACGATCACCAAATACCCGACGTACAGCGCGCCCACGATCACCATCGCATAAGAGGTGTGGTGGTGCAGGCCGCGCAGGAACCAGCCCAGCGTCACCTGGTCATTCAGGTATGCGACGCTGGCCCAGGCGCCGGCAGCCGAGGGGCTGTAGTACATGGCCATCACAATGCCGAGCACCACTTCCTGCGCGAACAAGAACAACAGCACGCTAGGGAACGCGTTCCACAGCTTGGCGCCGCCCGGCACACGGCGCTGCGCCGCTTGCCTAAAGGCTGAAATCGCGCCGGTGCGCTGATCGACCCACGCTTGCAATTGCTGCAACGAAAGCATTAGGCCGGCTCCTTGTCTTTGGCGCCAAGCTTGAAGCGTCGGTAGCGGATGGACACTTCGTTGCCCTTCACTTCCACTTCCAAATCATCCAGCCCGCGGGGCGAGGGGCCCGATTCGAGCGAGCCATCTTCCTTGAACCAGGAGGTGTGGCAGGGGCACAAGAACTTCTTCTCTGCCTTTTGGTAATCCACCAAGCAGCCCAAATGCGGGCAGATTGCCGACATTGCCCTCAGCTTATTATCGCCATTATTGATCACCCATACCGAGCCGATTTTCACGTTAACCATGCGGCTCCAGGCGTCCACCCGATCCGCGAATAGGTCGACCAACACAGGCTCACCGGGCTTAAAGCGACTGAGTTTGCCGGCGACCAAGAAATTGCCCCCGTTGCTGGTCGTTTCGTGACCGAGCGGGTAGCTGAAAGCCGCCAGCGCAGGCACCGCACTGATTGCCGCGGCGCAGGCACCCAAACCGCCCACACCAAGGACCTTCATGAACACACGCCGTGAATCCTCGGCCGGCGCGGAGGCATCTTCCTGCTGCACGGGCTGATCTGAACTTGGATCCGTACTCATCGTTGCTCCTTACGATTTTAGAGATCTAGCGCGGCAGCTGGGCTCGCGCATGCACTCGTTTAAGCGGGCGAGCTATTCCTTCGGGTGACAGGAAAAGCAGCTGACGTCCGTTTCTGGCCCATGCCCCTGATTCAAGAGCTTCTTGAATTCGGGCAGAACCTTGCTCGTCATGAACTCAGTGGCGTCCGCGTCGTAATCCCGCGCTTCCTCAATGGTGTTCTCCGTTGGCAACGCGTAAATATCCGCGGGCATTTTGTAGTCCTTCAGCTCCATGTCTTCGCCGTGACAGGTCTGGCAGCTGAAATCCGCATACGTCTTGTCGTATTTGACGAACAACATTTTCATGCGCGGGTGCACGGCAGCGGCCATGAAGCCCATGCGCTGCTCGCGCGTCTTGGCAGCCCAACTGACGTCCGGAGCGCCAAGGTTGATCTGCGGGTTGGCTGCTCTTTCCGATGCGGATCGATCGGCACAACTGGACAAGCTGCCGAGCAGCAACGCTACCGACAGCGACAGCCACAACGCCGGCGACAATGCCAGCGACAGTTCCAGCGACAATGATCGCGAGAGGTGCAGCAATGAAAGCTGTGCAAAATAGCGGCTTTTCATCGACGGAATACCAGGGGGCCCAATGGGGCGCCCCATGCTGGTAGAATCAGGGGTGCGGGTCAATCCCTCCGCGCACGGGCGCGCCGCCATCCGGCGGATCTTGCCGCACTTTTGCGGCGCCAGCGTCGGGCACCGCCGCTTGCGTGGGCACAGTGCCGTCTAGGAATTCCTCTTGAATGAGCCCTTGTTCGCCCGGATAGGGAAGCAGGCCGGTTCTGGGATCGATCGACACCTCAATGACGCCCGCAGGCCGGGGGAACTCCGTGGCCGGGCGATGTTCATGGGCCTGCTTCATGAAATTGACCCACATGGGCAGCGCGGTCGCACTGCCCTGCTCGCCTCTGCCCAGGGGCAAAGCGTCGTCGTAACCCACCCACACCGCAGCCACGATTTCCGTGGAGTAACCAATGAACCACGCATCCTTCACGCGGTTGGTGGTGCCGGTCTTGCCAGCAACGGGCCTGCCAACGCGCTGTGCGCCCATGCCGGTGCCTTCCTGAACAACGCTGCGCAGCAAGCTGGTGATCATGTACGCCTCATCGACCGTCATCACCTGACGACGCGGTGCGACCGGTGGCAGAGGCAGCGCGCCTTCTACCCCTTGCACACTGCGGATCATCACCGGGCTGAGCGCGTCGCCACCGCTGGCGAATGTTGCATAGGCATTGGCAAGCTCGAGCACACTGACTTCATAAGAGCCGAGCGCCAAGGATTTGTCCGCACCGAGCTTTGACTCGACGCCCAATTGATGCGCCCAATCCACGACTTGCTTGGCGCCGCTCTCCTTGAATACGAATTCCGCTGCGCGGTTGTTGCTCTCGGCCAATGCTTGACGCACGCGCACGCCAATAGGCCCTTCTTTGTCGTGCTCGTGGCGCACGTGCAATACGGTGGCCGGTGTGATCAGGTGGGAGTGCAGCGCGTAGCTGTAAGTGATGGGCTTGAAGGTGGAGCCGGGTTGGCGTTTGGTTTGAGTGGCGCGATCCAACCCACCGGCCACGCCGTCATAGCCGCCCACGAGCGCGAGGACCTCGCGCGTGCGCACGTCCAACGCAATCAAAGCCGCCTGTGGTCCGAGTTCAAGGCGCAGGGCGATGTTCCCGTCTGCGGCCGAGTCGTCCAGCACCCCCACGCGCAGCACCGCGCCAATGCGGGTGAACTGACTGGGGGGCAAATGGTGAGGGTTGTAGCGCTGTTCGTGACCCAGCAGCACCGTGCCGACCTTGCTGCCCACCGCGACGTCGATTGAATTGCTGGCGTCGTCGACCGCTTTTACAACCCCAACATAAATGCCATTAACCCGCGGGGCACCCACAAAAGGGTCGCCCCACGCGCTGCGCTTCTGGTCGACGAGTGGCGGCTCGAGGCCGTGCCGCTTGGCGTAGTTGTCCAACCCGTCACGCAGTGCTGTGCGTGCCTGCGCTTGTAATATTGGGTCGATCGTCGTGTTGACTACAAAGCCCCCGGTGCGCGCGCGATCACCCGCCGCCGCCCGCAAGGCGTTCTCCGCGAATGGTACGATTTCTGGGCACACTTCACTCTCGCCCT
>DATJEQ010000388.1:0-3542 GCA_035496495.1 Polyangiaceae bacterium | reverse complement strand
CCCCAACAGCAATTGCGCGCCGTAAACCAGTCGCTCATAGCTGCGCGCCGCGCTCTTCGGCTTCAGCATCTTGGAGTTGTTGAGCAGGTTCGAATCGATGGGCAGCTTCAATTCCGGGTCGATCACCGCGCCAATCAGCTCACTCGTGCCGCTGTAATCGATGCGCAACCACGGCGCGCTGCCATTCCAGCGCTGCCGGTGCTCAGATCCGTCAGCGGCGAACAGCACAATGTCGACGGGGAAGCTCACCGTGCCATGCCGTCGGATTAGCACATCACCGAGCCAGGGATCTTTCCCAGATTCGGAAGCGGGTGCGCTGTTCACCTCGCTGACGGTGTAATCAAGAAAACCGCGTTCAAAGATCAGGGCACGCAGCGCGCGCTCTGCCTCGGGGCCCAGCACGGTCGCTACCTGTTCGATGAAATCCTCAGCGCTGGGGTGCTGGAACCGGTAACGCCGCGTGTAAGCGCCCAGAGCAGCTTGCAACTGCGCCTTGCCGTAAACTCCCGCAAGCGTCTGCATGATGGTGGCGGTGCGGGCGTACACCAAGGATCCAATGCTGGAAAAATCAGAAAACAGAGCCGCGGCATTGCCCACCGCGTCGTCGAACTGAGCGGCCGCCGCCTGCGCGCGAGTCACTGCAGCGGCCGAGAGCTCCAGATCCCACAGCTTGCCGCCGGAAACATTGCCCCAGCGGCTGTGCATCGCTTCGGCTTCGGCGTAAGAATTCAAGCCCTCGTCGAGGAAAGGAGATGCGGATTCGTTGCTCGCGACGAGCCCGTAGAACCATTGGTGCCCCAGTTCGTGTACTGTTACCAACTCAATGCCTCGCGCGAAAAGATTGTGGCTGGCGGCTCCGCCGGTGGTGATCAGCGTCGGGTACTCCATCCCCCCGGCCCCTTCGGCGTCGGCGGGCGGGTGCACCAGGGTCAATGTTGAATAGGGGTAGCGGCCGTACAGTTGCTCGAAATGGGGCAGGGCGAAGCGAACCGCGTCGAGCTCGCGTGCGACCAAACTCTCAGCGGCAACGGGGTAGAGCAAGCGCACTTGAACGCCGCTCATCACTTCATCCCGAGTGAGAAAGCGGGGCCAGGCAGTCCAGGCAAAATCATGCACACCCAACGCACGGAACGTCAATGCGGTGCGTCCGGCGTGATCCTCTTTGCGAATCTGCTCGCCGCTGGCCCCCACGACCTCATCGCTGGGCACATCGAGCGTCACCTCGTAGTCACCAAAGTCGGCGTAGAATTCGGAATTGGGGTGGAACGGGAAATGGGCCCAGGTTCCATTGGGCTCCAGGCGCGCGAGTTTTGGGAACCATTGCGCAACCATGTTGAAATCTCCCGCAAACCCGCTGCGCTCGGTCAGCTCCGGCAATTGCGACTTCCACGCCAGCTGAAGCGTCAACGTTTCTCCCGCAGCGAGCGCTCGAGGTAGCGATACGCGGATGTCGGTTTCGTCGTCCGGGTCACCGGGGCTGTGGTGCTCCGCGGAGGGCCACAGATCCTGATTGCCCATTTCAACCGCTACTACTTTCTCGACGTCGATCGATCCGGGAACAGTGGCTTTGCGGTTACTGCGAGCGCCGCGGAATTCAGAGCGCTGGAATAGGCTCTTCGTGTTCTTGAAGGCGTTCAAGTACAGGTGAAAATACAACTCGCTGGTTGCAGTCTGAGCCGTGTTGGTGAAGCGAAGTGTTCCGGTGCCAGTGATCCGGTGCTTGCTCGCGTCGAGCGACGCCTTGAGCTGATACGAGGCCACCGGTGTGGGCGCGTCAAACGGGGCTGATGGAGGCGAATTGGGGGGCGCGGGTGCCAGTACTGGCGCTGGCGCTGGTGCTGGCGTTGGCGCTAGCGTCGCGGACGCTTCGTGATTTGCCAGCGCGAGCAGTGCGGCTCCGAACAATAATCCGAGTAATCCGCTCAGTGCTTCGCGGACGGAGCGCTGCTGCACCAGCACCTTCACTGGTATCTTCGCCGGCATTTTTACGGGCTCTCAGGTCAACGCGATGACCTTTTGCTGCGCCAAGGTCAACAGAATGCGCAAGGCATCCAGCCGCGGCATGCCACTGATATCGAGCACTTCTTCAATGGAAGAGGTGCCGTCGATCAAGCTGAGCAGGAAGCCCGACTTGTGATCCAGTGAAAGCCAGCGGATTTGTTCAGGGCTCACGGCGACGCTCACGGTGCGCCCCAGCGGCGCGAGCCGGGCTGAGAACATCTGCGTCAGCACGTCGCGACAACTCTGCGCGTAGCGCAATGCTTCGGCGTCTTCCGGAGCGAGTTCCAAAATGCGTTCTGCGGCGGTGAGTGCACCGGAGAAATCACCGACTTCGTAGCAAGCCTGCATCTGCTGGTGGGCGTCCGCCAAGCTGGGCACTTCCGGCGAGCTGGGGCGCTTGGCCACCATGGGCGGTGGGGCCGTGAGCACGCGCTCTGGTGCGTGCATCTCCGCTAAGTCCAGGGGACTATTTCCCGGCGCTTCGGGATCGAGCGACAGGCGCGGCGACGAGGGCGCCCGCGGGGTGGGGGGCGGATTGGTGTCGGCTTGCTTGGGCCCCTTCTTGGGAGGCGGAGCAGACCACCCGCGACCGAGTCGTGGCTGGGGCTTTGTCGGCGGATCCTCCAGCGGGGTCTCCCGATCGAAGACGGCGGGGTCTTCGTTCTCGAGCGGGCCCAAGGCAGATTGCCAATTTGAGCCCGCAGCGGGGGACTTCTTGGGCTTATTCACGACGCCTTGGACACCACACCCTTGAACATGCGCTGGGTACGCGCCAGATTTTCCAGCTCGGCTTTGACCAATTCCGTTCGACGCGATGCGATTGCGTCGCGCGCACGTTCCATCACCGTCTGCGCTTTGGTGATCGCATCTCTACCAAAGTCGCTGCTGGCTACGACGCGTTCAACCTGCGGCAACAGACGCTCGATTTCGGCCAGCAACGTCTCCGCTTCTTGCTTGACGCTCTCGAATTGCTCGTCGCCACGGCGCTCCACCATGTAATCCTTCGCGCTCTCCACCATTTGCCCCACTTCCGAAGAAGTGAGCCCACTGGTGGCGGTGACTTGGATCGATTGCTCTTTGCCGGTTTCTGGGTCGCGCGCGCCGACGCTAACAATGCCGTCGGTGTTGATCTCGAAATTGACTTCGATTTCAACCTCGCCCTTGGGCGCGCGGCGTAGGCCGGTGAGGGTGAATTCGCCCAGCAATTCGTTATCGTCAGCTTTCACCCCGTCGCCCTGCATCACCAAGATTTTCACCGCGGTTTGATTGTCGCGGCTGGTGGTGAAGACCTTGGCGCGGCTGGTGGGCACGGTGGTGTTCTGCGGAATGAGTTCTTCGAAATTGCCGCCAAAGGTCATGATGCCCAGCGCGTGCGGCGTCACATCCAAGAGCACCATGTCGTGGGTGTTCTCAAGCAGCGCGGCGCCCTGGATCGCGGCGCCCAAAGCGACCACTTCGTCCGGGTGCACGCTCTTGTTCGGGGTGCGCCCAAAGAAACCGGCCACCGCTTTTTGGATCGCTGGCATGCGCGTCATGCCGCC
>DATJEQ010000387.1:0-4584 GCA_035496495.1 Polyangiaceae bacterium | reverse complement strand
CATTGGATCCACGGACATTCCGATCGGGGCGCTACTAGTTTAGTCCTCAGGATAGGGTTGCCTTTGGCCGGTGGTCTGGTGGGTTACGGCATCGGGTACGCGTTGGACGATCGCTCAGGCGAATGGGCAGGGGTTACGACGGCATTTTTTACAGCTGCCGGGGTAACAATGGGAGCGGCTAGCGCGATTACCATCGATTGTTTGCGGGCGTTCGACCGTGTTCCCGACGAGACTCCGCGATCACAAACAGCAATCGGCTTGGCACCGTGGGTTGATCTAAGATCTCGCGGAGCCGGTGTTTCGCTCAGCGGCGCTTTCTGACCCGCCGCCGTACCAGAGGGTTACTAGGCGGCGTGGGCGCTCGGAGGGGTTGGGCTGGCTGCCGTGGGCGAGGCGGGGATGAAAGAGCACTGCGTCTCCGGGGAGCAGGGTGGGCACTGCGCGGTGTGTTTCGTCGAAGACGTCGTGAGTCATGACAGCGGTATCATAGCCGTCATTGGTGAGTGCGCCGCGGTGCGTACGGCCCAGTACCTCGAATCCGCCGTTGCTCGTGTCGGAAGGATCTAACGCGATCACCAGATTGATCCCGCCGAATTTTTCGACCCGGCGCCGCGACTCGCCGATCAAGAAGTGCTCGTCTTGATGATAGGGGAAACAAGTCCCGACGCGGGGCAGCTTGAAGTTCACCTGGTCGACTAAACAGCGCGGCGCCGTCAGACCGCAGTGCTCTAAGACGGCCAGCACGCGCGGATCGCCGCGCAACCTCGCAAACGCGGTCTGTCCTTTCGACGGTGAAGTGATCTTGCGCAGCGCCCCCGGAAAAACCGCAGCAGCACCTTTGCTTCCGTCAGCGGTTTGCATCTCGAAGTACACCCCCCGAACCAACAGATCGCGTTCCAACTCGCTCGCCGATCGCTCCAGGGCCGCCGTTGCCTCTTGCAGACTCGTCAACGTTTCCCCTGCCACGAGCTGCGGAACAAGCAACCACCCCTCCCGCTCAAACACCTCACGGGCGTGTGAAGGATCGCTTGAATTGTGTTGGGATTGAGCGGCCGACATCTGTACCTAAAGGTTCAGCAATTCCTGCAACCAATTCTTCCCCATACCAATTGGGTAGGCCATGGTCATGCGCGCATTGATCTCGCCGCGCGGATTGAGGTGCAGGGCACCCGATGTGTCACGCCATGTGTAGGAATCCACGCAGAATGGGCCGAAGTAGCCGGCTTGCGCGAGGGCGTTCGCAACCCGAGTGGCTTCATTGAGCAGCGCGGCGTGGTCGCTTGGCGGCAATGACGCGGGAGAAGCCAGAGCTGCGCTTTTCCAGGCGCGGTATTGATCGACAGTTTGTTCGCACGGTTGCCCCAAGGTGTTGCTGCCGTCGCGGCGTATCAGGCCGTGCACGCTGTACTCCGCGATGATTTGGACCAAGGGCTCGATCTGCAGGCCACCGTGCGGCAGCGATTCATTGAGCCAGCGTCGGTCGGCGGCGCGCAATGGCTCATCGCCGCCGCTGACGCGCAGTTGTCCCCGACCGGCAAAGCTCAAAGGGCGCTTGCACAGCCAGGCACCGCTTGGCGATTGGGTCCGCAGCGTCGCGAAGATCTGCTCTGCGTTTTCGGCGAAGCGTGCATCGGGCAATGGTTGCCCCAACGCGGCGCAGAAGGCCCGGTGATTGACAGCCAGGAGCACTACCTGGGGAGGAGACGGGAGCGGGGAGGCACCGGCGCGCGTCAATTGTTCGAGAGCAGAAGGCGTTGGGCACCAGCACACACCGCGGCGTCCTTGCGCGAGCGCTTGTGAAGCGGGGTCGTCACTGAGCACCACGGTGTCGGGGGGCAGCGCGGCGATGAACGGTGCGGCATAGCGCGCGATCTGCTCGCGGATCGGTTTCGGCGTTGTGTAGCTTGAGGCCGAGGGCGTGCGTTTCTCACGAATCAGATTCTGCAACCGATCCAGCTCGATCTCCGCATCGAGATTGAGCACCCAACACAGGCCAGCGTTCATGAGTGAGGAGTCGCTTCTGCCCAGCGCTCAAGTTCCACGAGAAATTCTTCACTCATGCCCGCTTGGCTGCGTGCATCGCGGTTGAGCGGCAAACCACGCATCATCAAGGGCGTCAAAGGCTCCGGCAACGCGCTGCACCAATCCTTGAACGTCACTCGCTTTCCCGACCGCGCGGCAAAACGCCGAAACCAACTCACTGCAAACTTCACATGAGGGATCTCCTCTTTGCCCACGCGCAGTTGAACTTGAGCACCCTCGCCGTCACCAGCGGCTTTGAAGCGCTGAGCGAAATCTTGTGCGTGCTCCAAATTTGCGGCTTCAAGCCCCATGCCCATCATCGCCACAAACTGCAGTGGCTGTGTGCAACTGGGTACCCGTTTCCAGAACCAATCGCGCGTCGGGAAAGTGCCGATCTGAAAACCCAATTTTTCGATGTGCTGTTGGTACATCCGCATGTGACGCACTTCGTCGAGGCAGATCTTGAGTAGCCCGCGGCGGAATGCGAGGTCGGTATCGGCAAACGCGAGCAGCGCCCAACACATCAACTCCGCGGCCTGCAGTTCGTGATGAAAAAAAGTGTGCAGCAACTTGGCGCGCGCGCGCGGCGACTGCAAACTGCGCGGTGGGCGAACGCGTGCTTCTTGTTGTAACTCGCGCGGGCGCCCCGGACTCAACAGGCGTAGCTCAGGCGGATTTTGTTGCCAGATCTTAGGCGGAGGGGGCGGCGCTAACTTGTGCCCCAAATCTGCACTGGTGACGTAGTCGTAGGCCCAGGCTTCGACCGTGCCGGCTGGGGGCCGTGTTGCCATCACCCTGCCGCAGTCATCCCGCGTGGCTGGCGCGATACACCGCGACCGGCTTTTGCACGCCACGCAACTGCACTTCGCGCGGCGTTACTTGCATCTCGCGCAACAGATCTTTGACACCCGCGGCGCGGTAGACATCGTCCGTCAAATAGATTTCATCGGCATCTGCAAGGCCTTGCACGCGCGCCGCGATGTTCACCGTCTGCCCGAAGAAATCCAACCGGTCGTTGAGTGTTACAGCAATAGAAGCGCCGCGGTGCACCCCCACCTTGAGCACGATTTCGCGCTCGCCCACTTCGCGATTGAAGGCTTCAATTTCACGCAACATATCGCGCGCCGCAAATACGGCATTGCTCGGCGTTTCGAATGAAGCCATCACCGCATCGCCAATTGTTTTCACCACCGCGCCGTGATGACGAATGATGGCGCGAGCTAAACGATCGAAATGTTGGTTCACCAGGGCGAAAGCCTTCAGATCGCCAATGCGGTCGTACATCTCCGTTGAGCCCTTCAAGTCCGTGAACAGGATGGTGATGTCTCGCACGCCCAGTCCTTCAGAGCTGCGAATGATCTCCGTGCCAAAAACCTGACGGAAGGTTTGTGAAGTCAGCAGCTTGCGACCGGTGAGGAAGCGATCAAAATGCATACCGAAAGGCTTCCCCGCTGCCATCATGGCCATCATCTGGTCAATGACCGCTTGCGGCTTGAAGAACAGGTGTGCCGAGGCGCGCTTGTCCGAGTCGTTGGTCAACTCTATGTGCAGCGCCCCGGGGGCAATGTTGCTTGCGGCTGTCGGCTGGGCGCCATCCTGCAAGCGCAGCTTCATGGGCGCGTTAGGTGTCGGCTGTTTCGGATCGACGATGAGGTCCAACAAGGAATTGTTGAGCAAGTCGTGGACGGCCAAGATCCCGGGTTCGACATTGATCTCGAAACTGCGCGTCTCGTGGGGCGCCAGGTAGGTCAATCCAAAGGTGGCCTGCGGGATGAACTCTGTGAAGCGGGGTCCACCGGGGGCAACGCGTGCTTCGCGCACGTAGGTGTAACGCAGGTGAAGGTCTTCGACGCTGAGCGATGCGATATCGTGGGCGGCAATGGCTCGGATCTTGGGTGAAATGGTGAAGCCCACTTGCACGTAATCGTCCAGCTGCGTTTCCAGATCTACATTGCACAGGCCGCAGTGAAAGGCGGCGCACAAGCTGCGCAGCGTGGCGAAGCTCTGCACTGCCGCGCCGCAGCCAGGGCACAGCAGATTCCAGGTCATCTGGAACAAACCCACTTTGCCTGCGAGCAAGAACAGATCCACCGCTTCGTCTTCGCTCACTCCGCGCTCTTCGGCGAAATAGTAAGGATTTACCCGAAATAACGACCAATCGTCTGCCGTGCGAATGAAGTTCTCTAACTTCGAAATCACGCGCGGACTCCAGCTGCGCAGCTTTTCCAGCTCACCCAGTTGTTCGTCGAGCAGTGTTTCGTTCACTTCCGCCATGTGTTGCTCCGTTGCCCTCAAGGTGGCGTCTGCCAGTGTCTATGGCTCAGTGTCTATGGCTCAAACCGAGCCGCGGGCCAACCCCTACCAATTCACCACAGAGGTGCGCAGCATTTCGCTGGAAAACTCGATCTCGCGATGGGCAGCGGGCGCCCGCGTTGGGCGCGGGATCCAGGATCCGGGGGCAAATTGGTAGGCCGTGGAAGGGGTTGCCCACACCGGCACCCTGCCCAGGACCCCAGCGACATTCTGGTGAACGTGTCCACAAAACACGCCTTTCACGCTGCT
>DATJEQ010000386.1:0-5876 GCA_035496495.1 Polyangiaceae bacterium | reverse complement strand
AACGCGGGGCCCAGCCGCTCGCCGCGACGCCGGTCATCGAAGAGATCCAGTTGCTCGCCTTCGCGTGCCGACAGATTGCTCACTGAAATTCCCAGCAGGCGCACCGGCTCCTGCAGCGCTTCTTTGTCCCACAGGTTGAGCGCGATGCTTTGGATCAGGTGCGCATCCGACGTGGGCTCCGGCAGCGTCTTCGAGCGCGATAACAACGGATAACGCGGTTCGTCGCCCTCGTTCTTGCCGCGCGCAATGCGGGTGCCCCGAGCTTTGCCCAGCTTCATCTTCAGGGTGACGGTGCGCCCCGCGTAACCGTCGCGGCGCAAGCGCTGCCCAATTGCCTCCGCGTGGGAAACCAGCGTTGCACTCACGATATCGCGCTCAATCACGTCGCGATCGAAGGTATTTTCCTCGCCATAGCTCTTGGGCGCTCGCGCGGCTTCCACTTCGCGGTCGTCCTCGCCGCGAGCCAGCGCTTGAAGCTCTGCGGCTCTGTCGCCCAAAGCGGCGCGCAGTTTGTTCGAGTTGTACTGTGCCAAGTCGCTGAATCGCTCAATGCCCAGTTCAAGGAGCGTGCGCTCCAGTACCGGACCCACGCCCCACAGACGGCGAATGGGGAGCGGATCGAGCAATGCGCGGATTTCAGCTTGCTGCACGATGCGCAACCCATCGGGCTTTCCCATCGTGCACGCGATTTTCGCCACCAGCTTGTTCGGCGCGACCCCCACTGACACGACGAGCTCCGTTTCCTCTTTCACCCGCGCTTTCAACTGCCTTGCGAGGATTTCGGGACTCTTGAACAAGCGCATTGAGCCGCTGATATCTAAAAACGCTTCGTCCAAAGCGATCGGCTCAATCACCGGCGTGAATTCCTCAAAAACTCGATGGATCTGGGTCGAAACGGCAGAGTAGTGCTGAATGTTTGCCGGCAAGAAGACCCCTTGCGGGCACAATTTACGAGCGCGAAAGCCGGGCATGGCGGAACGCACCCCAAACTGACGCGCTTCGTAGGAAGCCGCTGCCACGACCCCGCGGGCCGACCCGGCTCCGACGATCACTGGTATGCCCCGCAGCTCTGGGTTATCCCGCTGTTCAATGGACGCGTAGAAAGCGTCCATATCGGCATGCAGCACCCAGCGGGCCGGCGAAGTCATAGAGTCATGCGGTCATTGCATGGTGCGAAGTTCGTCGAGCACTTTAAAGTACGTGGGGAAAGTCTTTGATGTGCAGGCGGGATCTAAGATCTCAATGCCCGCGTGTTTCAAGCCAAGTAACGCGAAACTCATGGCCATACGGTGATCGTGATAGGTGCTCACCTCACCGGGGTTAGGCTTGCCCGGCTTGATCAGCATGCCGTCGGGCTCTTCCACTGCGTCAATGCCCAAGCGATTCAATTCGCGCACCACCGCGCCCACGCGATCCGTCTCTTTCGCGCGAATGAAGCCAATGCCCGTGATGCGCGTGGGCGACGTTGCAAACGGCGCGACCACTGCGAGCGTTTGCGCGGTATCCGACAGATCGCGCATGTCGACCTCCACGCCGCGCAACTGCTGCGGCCCAGTCACCGTGGTGCGCCGGGCGCTCTGCTCAACTTTGGCCCCCATCTGCTCTAAGATGCGCACGAAGCCTAAATCTCCCTGCAGGCTGTCGCTCCCCAGGCCTTCAACCGTCACTTCTCCCCCGGTAATGGCGGCCGCGGCGAAAAAATACGAAGCGGCGGAAGCGTCAGGCTCCACTTGATACTGCGCGGCGTGGTAATGCCCCGGGTTCACCACAAAGCGCTGATAATTTTCGTTGCGCAGTGTGACGCCAAAGCTACTCATCACCTGAGCGGTCATGTCCAAATACGGCTGCGACACCAGCCGCCCCTCAACATTCAGCCGCACCCCCCCCAGATAAGGCGCTGAAAGGAGCAAGCCACTGAAGAATTGACTGCTCGCGGTACCGGGCAGGCTCAGTGTGGCGCCCGTGTACGCGGTGCGTGCCGCTGACAGCCGCACGGGCAAACAATCCTGGCTGCCCAATTCTTCAACTTGGGCGCCTAAGCGGCGCAACGCCCCCAGCAACGGCCCCATCGGTCGCTCGCGCATGCGTGGCACACCATCCAACCGATATTTGCCCTTACCCAAGCACAGCATCACCGCCAAAAAGCGCGCTGCGGTGCCGGCATTGCCCACAAACAAATCCACCTCGCGTGCGGGTAGAACCCCGCCGCACCCCTGCACACTGAGTCGGTAGTCGTTGGGTGCGGCCTCAACGGTCAGACCCAACGCGCGCAGCGCTTCCGCCATGTACTGCGTGTCGTCGCTGAAGAGGGCACCATCCAGCACGCTGTGGCCTTCGGCCAAAGCAGCGCAAATCAGGGCCCGATTTGTGTAGCTCTTCGAGCCGGGCACGCGCACGCTGGCTTTGGGCGCGCCGCTCAGCGGGTGCACCAGGATTTTTGCGGCGGAATCGCTCATGCGCCGAGTATAGTCAAATCCGAAGCCAGCTTGCCAGCTTGCCCGGAACGCGGCATAGCGATGCACCCAAGCCAAGCCACAGTCGACGCGTCATGGATCATTTTCAACACCGAGGCGGCCAGCTCTACTGCGAAGATGCCAATCTCGACGAGTTGTGCGCCCGCGTGGGAACACCGCTGTATGTTTACTCCAAGCGCACGCTGAGCGAGCACTTACAGCGTTTCACTGAGGCTTTTGCTCCACTGCGCCCGCTGGTGTGCTTCGCGGTGAAGAGTTGCTCTAATATCCATATTGTCAAAGAATTAGCAAGCCGCGGTGCGGGCGCGGATGTGGTGAGCGGCGGTGAGCTGTACCGCGCACTGGCAGCGGGTGTTCCTCCGGAGCGCATCGTGGCTGCAGGCGTCGGCAAGACGGCTGAGGAGCTGCATTACATTCTGAGCTCCAAGGTCGCTTGGCTCAATGTCGAATCCGAACCGGAATTCGAGCTCGCTTCCCAAATCGCCGCTGAGCTGAAGATCAAGGCCAAGGTCGCGTTGCGGGTCAATCCCGATGTGGCGGACGCGAAGACACCGCAAAAGACCACCACCGGGAAAAAGGGCAGTAAGTTCGGAGTCGATATCGATCGCGCGCCGGCGTTCTTCGCCCGCTACGGAAAGGATCCGTGGTTGTCGCTCACCGGGCTGCACGCGCACATCGGCTCGCCAATTTTTAGTCCCGATCCGTACGTCGTTGCCATTGGCAAACTCTTGCAGCTCACGGCCCAGCTGCGTGAACAGGGTTTGGGGGTAACTTCACTGGACATTGGCGGTGGCTTTGCAGCCAACTATGACGGCACTGCGCCGGCCTGGAGCAGCTACGCCGAAAAGATCGTGCCCCTGCTCGCGCCATTCGTCGCAGCCGGCGGCCAGATCATCATGGAGCCAGGGCGCACGCTCACTGCTAATGCCGGAGTGCTGCTCACGCGGGTACAGTTCGTGAAACAGGGCGGCGGGCGACAATTCGCGGTCGTTGATGCGGGCATGAGTCAGCACATGCGCCCCGCGCTGTATGACGCGTATCATTTCATTTGGCCCACGGCTGTGGCGCCCGATCAGGCGCCCAGTGGTTACGGCGCTGAGCAGAATGTGCCGAATCTGCAGGCTTACGACATCGCCGGACCCATTTGCGAATCGAGCGATTTCTTCGCTCGGGATCGCAAGCTGCCCCCGTTGCAGCGCGGACAATTGCTGTGCGTGTACAGCTCCGGCGCTTACGGGATGACCATGGCCAGCCAATACAATTCCATTCCAAGGGCGGCGGAGGTGCTCATCGACGGCGCGCAGGCCAGCGTGATCCGCCGCCGGGAGACATACGAAGATCTGGTCGCGCACGAACGCGACGTCACACCGGTGTAGGTCTATTCGCTGGAATCGCGCCAGGCTTCGGCGCGCAGCACGAGGCTTTCCCAGGGAGAATCGATCGACGGATCGCTGGGGAACGGCGTTGACGATGACATCAACGTGCCGGTACCCCAGGCCAAGATTTCAAAGGCCGCTGTTTCCCCCACCACATTGCCGACTTGCGCGTGCACCAATTGACCCGCGTCGAACCACAGCATGCCGCGACGGCCATCTGCAGCGCGCACGCGGAAGGCACCATGCATTGAAGCCAGGCAATACAACTCGACGTATTCGGACAGATTGCCGACTTGGGCGCCCACTACGCCGTCACTATCGCGGCGCGCGCGTTCACCGCGCAGCGTTGCCGTCAATTGACGATCCATCTCCGTGGTGTTGTGATTGCCTGCGAGCAACTGCGAGAGCGACGAACGCACCGCCACGCAACCTTCGAGCAACTTCGCGCCGCCGCTGAAAATCTCGCCTTCACCCGCTGGGTGTACGGCGGTGATTTCACCTTCCTGCTCGGAGAGGGGCTTGGCGTTCATAAGTTCCTGCCGTTCTCTTACGCTGCTGTCCTGGAAATTCATCCCAACCTTGTTTCGAGCCTGCCTGATTAAGTGAGTTATGGGCGACTCGACCCTTCACTATGATCGTGTCCCTCACTGCCGCGTTTTGTCTCATAATTGCTAATTTTCCTGGCACCTTCCGCCGCCAGGCCGGATCCAGTGATGCTGTGAAGCCCGTTAACCCCTGAATTTGCTAATAAATTCCAGATGCTCAATCCAAAGCCAGTGGCGCTTGCCGTTTCAGACAGCAGTGGTGTAAACGGGGTCGCCCGTGTGGGCCACGCGAAGGTGGCGGAATTGGCAGACGCGCTAGATTCAGGTTCTAGTGGGGTAACACTCGTGGAGGTTCAAGTCCTCTCCTTCGCACTCGCCCGCAGAGAATGGCTCACCTGCGGCCCCCGCGCTGCGCGTCGCTGATCAAGCTATAATCCCGCGGTGGGGTTGAAGAACATCTTGGTCCGGCTTTGGCCGTTCCTATGCGTCGGGCAGTTGTTAGCGTGTGGATGCGAATCCACTCAACATGGGTCGCCCGGATCTAACGATGGCAACGCCACTACCGGGACCGGTGGAACATCAGCCGCCGATGCAGGGAGCACGCACCAACCCGGCGACGCGACAGGAATCGCTGATGCCGCAGCAACTGATTCTGGCGAAGCCCTTGATGCAAGTACAGGCGTGATCCCTGACGCCGGCCAAAGTTGCAACAGTTTCAGTGCGAGTTGCATGACCCCGAGCGAGTGCGGCAACGGCCACACTGAATTGGGAGAGGAGTGCGACGACGGCAACCTAGATTCCGGCGACGGTTGCTCCAGTGATTGCGTCATCGAACCAACCGACCGGTGCAAACCACCGGAGAGCGTATGCGGCAATGGCGTCAGGGAATCGGGAGAGCAATGCGACGACGGCAATTCCAGCTCGTGTGATGGATGCACCTGGGATTGTCTGATTGAGGTGGGCGATGCGGGAGCGTGCACCTGCGGTGACGGCGTCTTGGATCCAGGGGAGGAATGCGACAACGGAGCCGACAACAACAACACCGCCTACGATGGCTGCACTGGAGGCTGCACCAAAGGGGGGCCCCACTGCGGTGATGGAATCGTGCAGCCTCAGTTCGAGCAATGCGACGACGGTGTGAACGACGGCGGATACGGCGAATGCGCCGCGGGCTGCACGCTTGGGCCTCATTGCGGCGACGGAATCGTGCAAAGGCCTCAAGAGCAATGCGACGACGGCAATCGTATTAACGGAGACGGCTGCAAAGCGAACTGCACCTTTGAGTTTACGTAGCCGCACCAACTTCGCTGCCAGCGCTGGTCTCACTGGCGATGGAGCCGTGGTTGCGGACGCCGCTAGTGACAGCGGCTAGTTGTTCCCGCGAATGCGCGGGGCCTCAGCTAGCGATCTTCGCTTTGCTCCGCGGTTGCCAATCGATCACGCCAATAACCGGGGCGGCGTTTGCCGTGGGCAACGGCGAC
>DATJEQ010000385.1:0-4647 GCA_035496495.1 Polyangiaceae bacterium | reverse complement strand
GGTGAGGATTGCCGCACCCACAATCGCAGCGACCACTTGGGAGCGCGCCAACGAAGAGGCGAACAGCCCGATGGATACGCAGGCGCCGCCCAGCAAAATCAGTCCCAAATAACCCACCGCAATGTGCCCTAAGCTCACTTTGCCGTTCACAAATAGCAGCGCGGGCATGTACAGCGTCAAAGCCGTGAGCAGCGCGAGGATCCCCAGTGCGGAGATGAACTTCCCCACCACGATCTCCCAGTCTCGGATGGGCGCGGTGTTGAGCACCGTGAACGTCGAAGTCTGGCGTTCTTCCGCGATCAGGCGGGTTGCTAGGATCAGCCCGGCTACCATAGTGACGCCGCTGGTGTTGTAGAAGAAACGCGCCAGCGCTTCCGCGGAAAGCAATTTCTGGCTCAAGGCCTGCCAATAGAACAGGATCCCATCAAGCAGCAGTGCGCCCGCGATGATCACCGCCCCTAGGGGCGAACGCACGTAAGCGAGTAGCTCGCGTCGTGCAATGAGTAACGCTTTGCTCATCTTTTCTCCTACAGGGCTGCGCTCTGAGAGACAGCGCCAGCTGCCATGCGATCTTTTTGACGCGCGCTCTCGCCCGCGAGCCGCAGAAAAACGTTTTCCAGCTCGCGTTCGCCGCGCGTGATCTGAAGCACCCCTGCCCCCACCGACATCGCCGCCGCGGCCAAGTGTTCCCGGATGTCGTCCTGACACTGCACTTGGTAGCTCAAGACGTCCGCCCCCATCTCCGTGGGCGCTACGGATGTCACTTGAGTGACGCCCGCCTGGGTTGCCAATGCCTGATCCAGACGCGCTTTCTTCTCCGCGGTGCAACGCACGGTGAGCAATACCGACGTGCCCCCGGCGAACTGGGCGCCCAGTTCTTTCTCCGTGCCGGAGGCTATGATCTGTCCGTTGCCCACCACAAAGATGCGATCGCAGGTTTCACTGATTTCGCCCAAGATATGGCTGGAGACGAGCACGGTGTGATCGCCGCGTAGGTTGCGCACCAATGAGCGCATCTCGACAATCTGCACCGGATCTAAGCCGGCAATGGGCTCGTCCAGCACCACCAACTTGGGCTGGTGCACAATCGCCTGCGCAATGCCCACGCGCTGGCGGTAACCATGCGAAAGCGACGCGATCGGATCGTGGCGCTGCTCGCCCAGCCCCGTGCTTTCCAAAACGGTTTCAACGCGCTGATTCAGCGAGCCCTTGGCCAGCCCGCGCAGACGGGCCACGAAGCGCAGGAATTCATCGACCGTCATCTCGTCGTAGAGCGGCGGTCGGTCAGGCAAATAGCCGATATGCGCCCGCACCTGCTCCGGATGTTCGACGACATCGACCCCGTCGACCAAAACAGTGCCGCTGGAGGGCAACAGATCGCAGGCCAAGATGCGCAGCGTTGTGGTCTTACCAGCGCCGTTCAGGCCCAGCAGGCCGACGATTTCCCCCTGCTGGATGGTCGCTGTGATGGGGCCCAGGGCGCGCCGGGCGCCGTAGTACTTGTATAGCTCGCGTATCTCAATCACAGGGCAGTACCTTGGGAATCTAGTGGCAGATCCTATAATTGCTGTGCCTCGGACCTCTGACGTGGCGGGGTTATTCCCCAAATTTCAGCTACATGGCAAGAGGGGTTCCTTCCACGATGGCCCGCGAACCAGGAAAAGCGCGAAAACCCGCTGAAGTTGCTGGAGTGCGGGAATATCTGCCGGCTGGCTCCGCATCTGCGGCGGTCAGTACCAGCTCGCCCAGTGGCGGTGCCCTGGCGGCCGCTATCCACAGGCGCGCACAGGATCTTGGCTTCGTGCGCATCGGATTTGCGGGAGTTGCGAAATTCACCGGCCCTTCGGAGGAACTCCAACGCTGGTTAGCTCAAGGCCACCAGGGCGAAATGCAGTATTTGGAAGGGCCTGAGGATCGCGCCGACCCGCTGTCGCTGTTTGCGGGTGCTCGCAGCATGATCGTCGCAGCGCTCGCCTACCCCTCGCCGCAGCCGCTCAAGGGCTCACCCGATCCGCTGAAGGGTGTGGTGGCGAACTACGCCCGCAGCGACGACTACCACAACTTGATCCGGGAGAAATTGCGTACCCTGGCCCAAAGCATCGCCGATTTGGTGGGGCGCACGGTGCGCGGCCGGGTGTGCGTCGATACCGCGCCGCTTTTGGAGCGCGAAGCGGCCCGCCAGGCCGGCATCGCGTTCATTGGCAAGAACACGATGGCCATCGCGCCGTCGGTGGGCAGCAACATCCTGCTCGGCTCCCTGCTGATCGACGTGGATCTCCCGCAAGCCACCCCACTTACCGATGGTTGTGGCAGCTGCCGACTGTGCCTCGAAGCCTGCCCCACTCAGGCCTTCACCGGGCCCCGCCAGCTCGATGCCCGGCGCTGCATTTCCTACCTCACCATTGAGCTGCGTGCGGCGGTTCCACTGTCGCTCAGGACTGCAGTCGGCCCCCACGTGTTTGGCTGTGACATCTGCCAGCAAGTTTGCCCTTACAACCAAAGCCCCAAAAATAGAGCACTCGGATCGCAACTGGTTCCCAAAGAGCGACTGATTTCACCGGATCTGCTGGGATGGCTGGATCTGACTGCCGGTGATTATCGACGCTTGGTCAAAGGCACGGCACTGCGCCGCACCAGTCAGCAGCGGCTGCAGCGCAACGCCGCGGTGGCGCTGGGCAACAGCAAGAGTCCCAAAGCGGTGCCGCGCCTCGCCCACCAACTCAAAACCAGCCGCAGCACCCTGATTCGCCAGCACAGCGCTTGGGCTCTGGGTCAAATCGGTGGCGCTGAAGCGCGGGCAGCGCTGGATCTTGCGTTGGCCGATCCCGCGGCGGAGGTGCGCGAAGAGGCCCAGCTGGCCATTGAGGAAATAGACGTTAATTCCAATAATTAGCCGCCAGCATTAAGAGCCGTTTCTCGATCGTATCGCCGCCCTTTGCCCGCTTCGACTATGACGGCACCACCGATGGACCAAGAACGCCCCGCTGCCCCCAAGAATGCTCTGCCTGCTGTTGTGGCGGATCGTCAATTGGGGCTGCGCATCTTCTTCGCATCGCTCTGTGCGCTCTTCATCGCCACCATTGCAGCCGTGTTGCTCACCCGTGCGCAATCCGAGAGCTGGCCCAGCGAGCGCCTGGTTGAGCTGCGCCCAGCCCTATTCGTCTCAACGCTCCTACTGGGGCTCACGAGCTTTGCTTTCGTGCGTGCTGAAGCGGCGATAAAGCTCAATCGCGAACGCGGGCTTCTGTATTGGTTGTGGGCCGCAGGGGGCTTCGCGTTCCTGTTCCTATTCACTCAATCGCTGAATTTGGCCCGGGCGTGGCAAGCGGCAGGGGCGCTGAAGAACCTCTACGCCTTCACCTTCACCCTGCTCACCGGCGTGCACGGCCTGCACGTACTCGGCGGTTTCGTGCCCCTCGCCTTGGTGATCCGCGGAGCAAGGCGACACGAGTATTCCAGTTCGAACAGCTACGGAGTGCAATTCTGCGCCCAGTATTGGCACTTCATCGGCGTCGTCTGGCTGTTCATCTTGCTGGTGTTGTTCACGGGCTGAGCGGCGCCCCACTGGGTGCTTGCAGGCGCTTTTTGGGACAATTGCGCAAGCGTTGAAATCTTACCGTGGACACGGAGACCGCGGCTGGGTCTGTTGGCGCGTAGTATGATGACCAGGCATGCGCCGCCACATCCAAACCCCCTCTTTTGCTTCGATGAAAGTTTTGCAAGCCGCGTTGCTGATCCCCGTTGCTCTGGGAGCCGTGCAAGGTTGCGGAGGCGACAAGGCCACGGGTTCCAGCATCGGCACCGTGGGCAGCCACTCAAGCGGCGGTCAAACCGGCTCGGCAGGGACCGGCAGCGGTGGCACTCCAGGCGACCAGTTGGGCGGATTGGGGAACGGCACGGGCAACACGCCCTCGAACAACCAACCGATCATGGCGGCCGAAGTGTGCGCCACCATCACGGCGGATGCAGCGCCGGTGCCGGTGGACATGTACATCATGTTGGATCAGTCCGCCTCGATGGCAGAAATGACCAGTGGCGGTCGCACCCGCTGGGCCGCGGTAACCGAAGCCATCTCGTCGTTTGTTGCTGACCCGCGTGCCGCGGGTATTGGCGTGGGGATCGACTATTTCGGCATCGGCATTGATGAGACGGCCAATTGCGTGGCGTCGAATTACTCAAATCCTGATGTGCCGATTGCGGCGTTGCCGGGCAACAGTGGCGCGCTGACGACTTCACTGGGCAACGCACTGGGGCCCAACAGCGGCAGCCTCACACCCACTTACGCCGCACTCGATGGAGCGCTGCAATACGCCACCCAGCACGCCATGAGCTTGCAGACCAGCGATCCGACGCGCGAAACCTTCGTCGTGCTGGCGACCGATGGCTTCCCCACCCAATGTGATGTGAACTTGCCGGACATCGCCGGCCTGGCTCACACCGCGCTCACGGCCACACCTTCGGTGCAAACGCACGTGATCGCCCTCAAAGAGGGTGAAGCCAACGCTCGTGCTATTGCCGAAGCGGGCGGCGGCAAGTCTTTCGTGATCAACGACACCGATGACGTCACTCAGAAGTTCCTTGATGCGATGTTGTCGATCACGGCCTCCACCATCCCTTGTTTTTATGACCTGCCGCGGGATTCAGACG
>DATJEQ010000384.1:0-5053 GCA_035496495.1 Polyangiaceae bacterium | reverse complement strand
CCGTTCCCGGAATCTGTCGTCCAGATGCCGAGGTGTCCGCCCATGCCCGCTTCTGAGCCCAGGTATAAGAAGGCGCGCCCTTCCTTGCTTTGGCCCATGGTGAACTGTGCGGCGCCAATCAGAATGTCTGAATAGCCGTCGCCGTTAACATCGCCGGCTCCCGCTACGCTGCTGCCTAAGGTGGCTCCCGCCTGATCGCTTTCTGTAGTCCAAACGGTGGCTTGCACCCCCGCAGCTGAGCCAAGATACAGGTAGGCACGCCCCTCGGTAGCTTGACCATTTCCGAGCAGTGGTGCACCAATGATGAAGTCGTCATAGCCATCTGCGTTGACGTCATGGACCCCCGAAACCGAAGTTCCATACGTGGCACCGTTGACGCCGCTTTCGACCGTCCATGCCGCCGTGCCGGCTGGTCCCGAACTGGAGCCGAGGTACAGGTAAGCGCGGCCTTCGTTAGTCTTGCTCGCGCCGTTGGTGTAGTTGGGCGCACCAACTAGGACATCAGCGTAGCCGTCGCCGTTGATATCGCCCGCGCTGGCCACCGCGGCCCCGAATCTGGCACTCGCTAAGTTGCTTTCAGCTGTCCAAATGGGGTTCGTCGCGACGCCCGTACCGGAGCCGAGAAAGACGTACGCACGTCCTTCGTCGGCCTGGCTGATGATGCTTTCGTAGTGATCAGCGCCCACGATGACGTCGTCATAACCGTCGTTATTGACATCGCCCGCGCCGGCTACGGCACGGCCAAAATTCGCGGCGTCTTGTCCCCCCAATGCAGTCCAAGCTGGGGTGATGGCTGCGCCTGTGCCACTTCCTAGGAAAATGAATGCGCCCCCTTCATTGGTGTGGGCGCTGCTGTAATTGTAAGCACCCACGATGACATCGGCGTAGCCATCGTTGTTCACATCGCCTGCGCCGGCCACGCTGCTGCCGAAATTGGCTCCCGTTTGATTGATCTCACCGGTCCAACTGGGGGCGCCGGCCAAGCCTGACGCAGAGCCATCGTAGATGAAGGCCGCCCCTTGGTTAATCAGCGAATCGTCGTATTGGTATGCTCCAATGATGACATCGTCATAGCCATCGTTGTTCACGTCGCCCGCGGCGGCCACCGAATACCCAAAGTTGGCGCTCGCTTGAGTGCCCTCGACTGACCAGGCGGCCGTGTCGCTGAGACCCAGATCGCTGCCCAAGTACAGGAAGGCGGCACCCTTGTCGGTGTCGACATCATCGAAGGCGTAAGCGCCCACGATCACGTCGCTGTAGCCATCGTTGTTCACATCGCCTGCGCCCGCGACAGAGTAGCCAAAATTGGCGTTGGCTTGATTGGATTCCGCGGTCCAGTCCCAAGTCGTGTAAACAGGATCGATGCGAATGGGATACCTCGCTGACTGATCATCGACGACGATAGAGAAACCGTCCGCGGTCTGGTCGATGCGTGCAGGCAGTTGTTGGCCGGCGCTGTCGGTGGCCGTGGGTTTCTCGCAGCGAAGTGCGATGCCTTTGCTGGTCATGAGCGCCGCATCCGGGCGCACCTTCAGGTTTGCACCGCTGACCGCCACCGTGAGCGAAAATGGTCCGTCGCCCGCCGGTTTCTGCGCAACGCTCCACCCTTGTTCCATGCCGGAGTTGGTGTTTTCCCACCACTCGACCAGATTGGCGTCGCGCTTATATTCAAGTCGTCTCACGCAGTTGTCGTGTTCATCAAAGCGACCGGTGGTGTCACATTGACCCAACTCCGGAACAGGGTCGCTCAACGGCGTCATCTGTCCCACGCGACCGAAGCTGGTGGAACGCACCGTGGGGCCCTCGATCTTGGCATCGCTGCGCGTGGCAAAAGCCACCCGACCCTTGAAAAAATGGGCGCGAAGGTTGTGCTCGCGGTTACCCGCTTCGAAGCCTTGTGGATCGTTTCTGAAACGGTGTTCGCTGGCGATCAATTTGTGCTCCACCGCGCTCCACCAATCAGCGCCTCCCACAGCGCTTGGATCTGCCGGGTTACTCGGCGCTGCAGCGGTCCGGTGCAACGCCGCCGTTTTGGAGGGTGCCGTTGGGTTGCTGCTCGACTGCCCCTCATCGACCCGAATTGGCGCACCGCAGGCGCAAGCGAGCAGCGCGACTCCCCAGAATCGCAACCCAACTTTAGCAAGCATGCTCCAAGAGTAACGCATTAAGCCCAAGCTGGCCGACGCAAAGCGGCCCGCTCACGATCTTACGGCACACACATTCGGCGACATTAGCCCCCGGTAAACCCGGTCGAAACACCCCATTTTGAAAGCAAATGCCTCCGATGAAGGGCAAACACCGAGAGCAGTGCCGGCACTCGCCGGCTTACCCAACGCCTTACTTCGCCGAGCTTGAGGGGGCGGCAGCGGCATTGTCGTCAGGTTTGCGCCCCACGACGATCACGTACGTTTGCGATTCAGAGAGCTCGAAGCCGTTCCAATTGGGGTTTTCTTTCTTCTTCTCTTTGAAGAAATCGCGGTAACCGCGCCCCACCATCGGTTTAAGTCCAGCCGCGTCCAGGGCGTCACTCGCCGCTTGCACGTATTCCGGTGGCTCTTCGTCTGCTGCAAACATGAAAATACCGGGCTTGGCTTGGAAATGAATCGAACTGACGTCGATCACCTGCCAATTTGCTTCCTCAAAGACAGCTTGCAAAGCGCGCTGGAATGCGACGGCTTCGGGGTCGGAGGTTGAGGTGGCGAACCACACCGGGCTGCTCGAAGCCAGTTGGCCACTGCCGCCCAGCTTAGCCAGCATTGCCGAGCGTTGTTCGGGGGTGAGCACGCGGCCACCCGGCAGCTGTGCGGGAGGCGGCGTTGTGGGCACATTGCCTGCGCGAGCAGCGGGCGCACTTTGACCTGTCACGCTCGGCGAACGCACGGGTGATTCGGCCGCGAGCGTAGCGCCGGAAGCGGTTGCATGCGCTGCTTTGCCGCGGAGGTAAGCAATGTACATCGCTTCGCACACCACCGCGAACATCAGAACACCAATCGCACCGTAAAGGATCGCCGGAGGCTTAGCGGGCGTCATGCTGCCAGCCTAATCGGGTATGCCGCGATTGCCAAGAACGGCGCGGGGCCCTAGCCCGGCTCGGAACGCTCACAGCCCAAAGCGTACGGCAAAGCCAAAATTAAGCCACAAGTCTGTGCTGGCGTCGCTTGAAAGGCGCCCCTGGAAGCGCTCACCCGAGCTGCGGATGAACGAGGTATCCACAAACAGATCGTAATAGACCGAGCGCCAGCCATGAAAGCTGAAGGTCACTCTGCCGTAGCCACCGGGCCCTTTGCGCAATCCGGTGTGTTGGTAGGTGTTTGCTGAATACCAAGAGTACAGGGCGCCCGCGCCAAAAATGAGCCGGTGTTCGCCCAACGGGGCATGCAGCGCAACGCCCAAGGGTACCGTTACGAGTACGCCGCTTTCCGTCTCTTGCGAGCACCCGTAATCGCAAACGTAATAGCCCGTGGTGCCAGCGTTCCTCAGCTGCAAGCTGCTGAGCTGCAAGCCCAAGGTGGCATGCAACGGCCCCACCGCATGCAAGCTCCCCTGCAGATCAACGTTAAACCCCCAAGGGAATGCGTGGCGGATCGAACTCAGCGCGTTCTGAAAACCAATCCCGAATGAAAACGACGCGTTCTCCTGGCGCGGAAGCGGCGCAGGTGGTGGCGGCACGGGAGGCTCATCGGGTTGCTGAGGCGGCGGCGGAGGCTCCGTGTCGTTTTCGGTTGGTGGCGGCGGCGGCGCCTGATCCGAAACCTGCACCTGCTCAACAACGGGGCCATTCGAAGAAGCTGGAGCGGGGCTTGCAGCCGGAGCTGGAGCACTCGCCGGTTGAGCCGAAGGCGCGGCTGTCGGAGCACCCGCAGCGCCTGGCGCGCTCGCAGTGGCCGGGGGCGATACCGGGGTCGGCGGTGAAGGTACCCCAGCCGCATTGCCTCCTTGAGCCCAAACCGGCTCGCTGAAGGTAAAGCTGCCCGTCAAAACCAATGCAGTGAGTGCGAACCCAGGTGAAGAACGGCGTTGGAGACCCATGAGCTGCCCTTGCAATACCCGCCCAATCCGCGTCGCGCAACCGAAGTTCAAGGAGAGGGCTGTTTGCTGGTGTTCGGCGTATCTGTTCCTAGCGCCAAGCCGCCTTCGCGCGGGTCGGCATAGCCCCAGGCGATTGTTTTGCTCTGGTTGTGGGTGAGGACAACGCTGTTGGCGTCGCCGATGACGCGGCGCGAGCGCAGGCGGTGGCCCATTTTTTGTAGTGCCTTGCGAGTGGCCGTGGGAACGGGAAATTGGCTTTCGTAGCGGACTTCATCGGGGACGAAGCTGGGGTGCACGCGGGGAGCGTCGATGGCGTCTTCCAGGAGCATTTGGCCGTCGATGAGATTGACAATAACCTGAGTTATTGTGCTTGGGATGGTGTCGCCACCGGGGGTGCCGATGACCGCAACGGGCTCACGCTGTGAGAGGACGAGCGTGGGGGTCATGGAGCTGGTGGTGCGGCGACCGGGCTCTGGCGTGGAATCGCCCACGGTGCCGAATGCGGCCACCGAATTGTTCATCACGAAGCCGGCGCCGGGCACCACGAACCCGGCACCATAGCCGGCCGAGAGCGTGGTGGTGCAGCTCACAGCTGTTCCTTCGGCGTCAACTACGGAGAAATGCGTGGTGTGTTCCAACTCGCGCAGGGCCGCGGAATACAAGGGGCTGAGCTGTTTTGAAGGAGTGGCATGTTCGGGATCAATTGAGGGCATTCGTGAGAACGCGATTTGCGGATGCAACCAGCGGTTGCGTCGCGCAGCGTCGTCGTAGCCGGCACTTTCTGGATCCATCACGCCAAAGCGCTTGTCGATTTGCGCACGCCGCGAAAGCTCGATGAATTGGTGCAGCGCACTCGGCGAACTGAGCGGCGTCTGTTCGGCACTGCGCGCTTGCATCATGAGCAGTGTCTCAGCGATGGCCACGCCTCCGGCAGAAGGAGGCGGCATCAGCTCAATTTCAAATCCGCGGTAATCAAAGCTTAAAGGCGCTCGCTGCACGGGTCGATAGTCGTGCAGATCTTGCA
>DATJEQ010000383.1:0-5798 GCA_035496495.1 Polyangiaceae bacterium | reverse complement strand
GCGATGTTCCGCCACTGGTGAACAGTGCGAGCGCGTCGCGTCGCGAGAGCACAGTTCGGCGGTTCGATGTCATGCGCAGGCGGCAGTACTATCTGCCTCAGCGGCACGGCTTGCAATAGTTGCGACAATGGCGTGTAATAGCTGAATATTACAAGATATTTTTGTTGCGCTGCAGCTGGATTTCAAGCGCACAAACGCAGGCGTGTTAAGGCAATCGAGATTTGGGAATGGAGGCGAGCGAAGATGAATCGTGACGAACTCAAGGCCGCACAGGAACCACTCAAGGCGCAGTATCGCACGGCTCCAAAAGCTGCATTCATCACTTTGAGCGCGCGTGGCAACTTGGATGAAGGCATCACCTGCAGCGTGGAAACCGGGCGCGCATTGGTCAAAGCGGGGCTGCACCCAGCAACCGGCGGCACAGTTCCCAATGTTTGCTCGGGGGACATGCTGCTGCAAGCACTGGTGGCCTGCGCGGGTGTGACGCTCTCTGCAGTGGCGACATCGTTGGGCATCGAAGTGCGCGGCGCGACGTTGACCGCGGAAGGTGATTTGGATTTCAGAGGCACGCTGGGCGTCTCCAAAGACGCTCCCGTGGGCTTCAGCGCGATTCGCTTGCTCATCGATCTGGATGCCGCCGTCAGCCCCGAATTGAAAACGAAACTATTGCAACTGACTGAGCGCTACTGCGTCGTCTATCAAACGCTGAAGAACAGCCCCCAGCTGCGTGCGTCTTTCGTCAGTGATTGATTCAGATTCACAGCGCGCCCCGGTAAAACAGCAATCAGGCGTTGCATGATCCTCCGCATTTGTGTGTGCATTCCCTGCTACGACAATGCAGCGACTATTGTTGACGTCGTCACGCAGGCGCTCGCGCAAACACCGTTTCCTATCCTGGTGGTCGACGACGGCTCACAAGTGCCGGTAGCGGGGCTGTTGGAACAAGCCGCTGAGAGTGCAAACGGATTGCAACAAGGGCGGCTTCAGCTGCTGCGCCTTGAGAAAAATCAGGGCAAAGGCAGGGCGCTGCGCGCGGCAATTGCACACTGCGTGGGGCAAGGGTTCACTCATTTGTTGACCATCGACGCCGACGGCCAGCATTTAGTGCGTGAGATCTCGACGCTGACGGCGGTGGCCCAAGAGAATCCTTGGGCGCTGATCATTGGTGCGCGACGCTTGGGCGCCCCGACGGTGCCGGAGAGCACCCGCTTCGGCCGACGGTGTTCCAATTTTTGGATCGAGTACCAGACGGGCCGCGCGGTGAAGGACTCACAGAGCGGAATGCGCCTGTATCCGTTGTTCCATTTGCAGCGCATGCGCTTTCGCACTTCGCGCTTCGAGTGGGAAAGCGAAGTGCTCACTCGCCTGTTGCTCAAGGGCGTCCCGCTGGTTGAGACCGAAATGGACGTTCACTATCCGCCGGCAAAACAGCGGGTCACGCATTTTCGCATCTGGATCGACAATATCCGCATCGTGTTGCTGGATACCGTGTTTGTTCTGCGTTCGCTCGTGATGCGCCATCATGGCCCGGCTGAGGCCGCGCTGGCACTGGGGTTCGGAGCCTTGATCGGAAGCGCGCCTTTGCACGGCTGGCAGTGGACTGCCCTGGCGCTCGCCGCACTGCTTCTCCGCCTCAATTTGATCTACCTGACGGGCGCCTCGCTGCTGCTTGGATCCTCGCTCAGCAGCGGTTCACTCGCGGGCGACGCCGCGATTGCCGCGGTGCTCGCGGGCACCGGCTATTTAATTGGCAAAGCCGCTAGTTTGTTATCTAGGCGCGCCGCCAATTGGGACGGTCGATCGCGCGGCAACGCTCTGTGGTATGGCTTCCTCAAACGCATACTGCGTCACCTGGGGTTGCGCGTCGGGTATTTGTTCCTGCTGCTCGCGGTGCCCTATTTTTATCTCTTCGCTTCGCGAGCGCGGCGCGCGCTGCATGAATACTGGGCCATCTTGGCGCCCCAAGCGTCGTTCTTGCAACGCGCCGGCCACGCTTTGCGTCACCTGTACACGTTCGCCCAGGTGCTGATGGATCGTGCGCTTGCCGTTGAGCAGCTGATGTCTCCTGCGCAAGCGTCTCCCTTTCAGGCCAATGGTCACGGAATGGAGAACATGCAGGCGGCGCTGAATGAAGATAAGGGCCTCCTATTGCTGAGCGCCCACGTGGGCGGGTGGGATCTGGCGAGTTCCGCGTTGGTGGGCACCGGTATTGGCGAGCGCATGCATTTGGTTCAGTTTGAGGCGGGCGGTGTGATTTTTCGCAAGGTTGCCCTGAGCCCCCACGGCGACCCCGTGGCGGCATCCGGGCACTTGCCGGTGGACAACCCCATCTTCCATCTGCGTGAGCTTTTGCTGAATAAACAATTGGTGGGATTGATGGGCGATCGTCCACTCTCCGCCCGCTTTGAGCTGGTCCAGTTCTTCGGTCACTTGGCAGCGTTCGACGTCACTGCGTTCCGCATCGCTCGCAGCACCGGGGCGCCGATCGTTGCGTGTTTCGGATTCAAGGGCCAGGGGCAAACTTACGATTTCTACATTGAGCCAAAGATCGATTGCGTGGGTGATAGCAACGCCAATTCAGCGTTGATGTACCGCGCTTGGGCGCAGGATTTTGCGACCACGCTTGAGCGTCAGCTTCGACACTACCCCTATCAATGGTTCAATTTCTTCCCGTTCTGGTCGTCGATTCCCAGCGGGCCCGGCGGGGAATTCATTTTGGACGGCCGAAATCCGCTGGAGGAACAACTCGTTGCTCAATGAGCGAGCGCATTGCGTTAACGCCGCGACTGTCGCAGCCGCACCAAGGTGGCTCCCGCGCCACCCCACTTGGGCGGGGCGTTGCACAGCATGAGGACAACGCCGGCGCGCAGTCGGGTCAAATGATCCAATACAGCGTTGCGCAATACTGGCCCTGCCGATCCCGAATTGTGTCCGCGTCCATGGATGACCAGCAGCGTGCGCAATCCAGTATCCAGCGCCTGTTGCAACACGGCATCCAGCGCAGCGCTGGCTTTTGCGACGGTCATGCCGTGCGCATCCAGCGTGATCTGGGGGCTGTGACGCCCGCGTTGCAGTTCTTGCAACGACTTGAGCGACGTACCCGGCGCGCTGGCGTAAAATTGATCGTCGTCTTGGGACAAGATCAAGGGCTCAGCGTCCCCATTGAGATCGACCGAGTGCGTTGTGCGCCGGTGCGCGCGCTCTGCTTTCGCCTCCGGGCTATCGATTGGAGGTATGGCGCGGTGAGGCTGAGCTGAGAGTAGCTCGGCGAATGTTTCGGGTCGGTGAGGGGCCGGTTTGCCCTTGGGCCGCATGGAGGGTGGGATAAATCTCGCGCGCGATTTGCGCAACCTCCTTGAGCGCGGGAGCCACCGGGCTGCCTTTGCGCCAGATCAGCGCCAGGGTGCGCCCCGGTGACGGCTTGCTAAATGGACGAATGTGCAGCTTGGCATGCGCCGCTTCCATTGGCACCGCGAGCGCGGGCAACAGCGTGACCCCCGTGCCCGCTGCCACCATTTGGGCCAGCGTTTGCAAACTGGTGGCCCGAAATTCCAGCTCTTGGGCCCGCGCGCTCGCGCAAAAACTCAGCGCCTGATCGCGAAAGCAGTGTCCATCGTCGAGCAGCAGCACGCTGACATCACACAGCTCGGCAGGCTTCAACGCCGTCTGGCCTTTGGCCAACGGATGCCCCGGCGCGGTGGCGAGCACGAACGGATCACGCCCAATGATCTCATGGGCCATATCACCAATGTCGGCTTCCAAAGCGAGCAAGGCGCCATCGATCGCCCCGCTGTCCAAGTCACTGACCAGTTTCGAGGTCTTGTCCTCAATCCAAAGAAGCGTCAATTTGCGTAGCGCGCGATTCAGTGCTGGCGCGAGCTGCGGCAGCAAATAGGGTGCCACCGTGGGGATCACGCCAATCTTCAAAGTGCCCGACAGTGGATCGCTGGATCGGATCGCGAGTTCGCGCAGATCGGTCGCGTCGCGAAGCAGCACGCGTGCGCGCTCAAGCAGCGCGTGCCCCGCCGGAGTCACCAGTACGTGGCGTCGGTCGCGTTCGAACAAACGCAGGCCCAGCGCTTGTTCCAATTCGGCGATCTGCGCACTGAGCGACGGTTGCGAGACGTGGCACAACTCAGCCGCTTTGCTGAAGCTCAGGCAATCTGCGATGGTGGCCGCGTATTGCAGTTGTCGCAGCGTGAAAGGCAGCGGGGCATGGCGGGAAGGCGAGGCGCTCATAGGAAAAAACTATCACAAAATCCGCCGCTGCACCGCGCCTTCGCAGGGCACAGCTTGTTGACGCAGCGGCAGCCGTCTCGTAGTTAGGCGGGCGCCATGCCCCACACCTACGACGCGGATGTCCCCACCCCCGAGCAGGCTTTGCAGCGGTTGATCGACGGCAACCGTCGCTTTCGCGAAGGCGATCACATCTCCGAGAGTCGTATTTCGTGGGCCCCCAAACACGCCACGCACCGCCAGCGGCCTTTTGCCATCGTGCTCGGTTGTTCGGATTCGCGCACGCCGGTGGAGGCGCTGTTCGATCAAGGCTTTGGCGATCTGTTCGTGGTGCGGGTGGCGGGCAACATCGTGGCGCCCTCCATCGTGGGCTCGATTGAATTCGCCGCGTCTCAGTTCGGCTCTCGCCTGGTTGTGGTGATGGGGCACACGCAATGCGGCGCGATCAGCGCAACCGTGCACGCCATCGAGACAGGTATGGGGCATGACTCCAAGAATATCCGCTCCATTACGGATCGGATCGCGCCCCACATCACGCCGATCGTGGCCGCAGGCGACCAGCACAGCTCACACAAAGTGGTTCGCGAGTCGATGCGGGCTAACGTATTGGCGTCTGTCGATCACCTGCGTCACGGCAGCCAGCTGTTAGAAGAGTTGGTCCAGCGAGGCCGATTGGTGGTGGTCGGCGCGGAATACGAACTCGAAAGCGGCACCGTGCACTTCTTCGAGCGTGGCGGCCTTCCCGCCTCCGCGTGAGGCCCGCCGGCGAGGCCGGCAGGAAACTCAGCGGGCTCAGAGGATCACAGGCTCAGTTGCTCAGTGGGGTCGCTGCTTGTTCGCTTCATGTGAAGCTTTGAGTGAAACTTGGAAATCCTTCATCGCTTGGCGCACCGCGCTAAGAGATTTTTCCGAAGCATCAACAGCCGCAACCTGAACGCTGTGCAATTCTTCTTCCAGCGAGCGCCAGCGTCCCTTGGCGTCTTGGTTTGCCAGGTGAACCTGTACGCGAATCTCGTCTCGCAATGAGATCAGGCTCGCCAGTGTTTCTCGCAGTTCTTCTTTTAACTTGTCGGTGTTCGCGGGCATGTCGTTCTCCTCTTGCTGGGTGCCAGGCTGCAAGGCTCGTGCCTTCGAAAAGCCCCATCGAAAAGGCGTTGTGTGGCCTATGCGATCGCGCAGACTGTGCGGGGTTGGACGAAGCGTGCGCAAATCCATCGCTCAGGCCGCCGCACTGGGGTGTTGGTTCTTTCCGCTGTTGCGCGGACTCTTGGCTCGGCTCGTGGGGTTCGCCTCGCTGTTCAGCTCCGCAACTGCGGCATGCCAGTCGACTTCACTCTCGCCCTCGGGGCAGCCGCGCTCAAGCCACTTGCTGTAAGCCCTCAACGCGAGCTGTTCATGCGAGAGTTCTGCTTTCACCGGTGGCGGGTAAACAGACGTCACCTTGGGTTCAATGCGCGACATGAGTCCTCCTTGTTCATTTTCGTATGCTAAACGCGTGCCAGTCCTGCACGCGACCCTGCGCCGACGCGGTCAGCTAACGGGTGGCACCGACGATGGGTGCG
>DATJEQ010000382.1:0-6969 GCA_035496495.1 Polyangiaceae bacterium | reverse complement strand
GTTTCTTCAAATCCCGCGCTGTTACTTTCAAACAGATGATCATTCACCACATCAGTGATGAACACATCTGGCTTACCGTCAGAAGACAGATCCCCCAGCGCAAATCCCATGCTCCCGCGACGCCCATCGAAGCCCAACTGGGGCGCAACGTCGACGAACCCCTGACTGCCTCGATTTTCGTACAACTTGTCGGGCACCGCGTCGGGTTTGCCGTCGGGGCGCTTGGGCAGCGTGAAGGTGTCGTTGATCTCGTACAGATCTTGATCTCCATCCCCATCGTAGTCGAACCACGCTCCGCCCCAGGAATAGGTCAGGGTCGAAAGGCCAAGCGCTTCGGTCACGTCCTCGAAATGTAGACCGCCCAAGTTGTGCAGCAGATAACTTGGGTACCTCATCAAGCCGCCCACATTGACTTCCCAATTGGCAATAAACAGATCCAACCGCCCATCACCGTCGTAATCTCCTGCTGTCACTCCGGTGCGCACGTAGTCGGTTTCTGGAAGCCCAGAGCCCGTGGTAGCCGCCGTGAAATTCCCTGTGCCATCATTCGCGAACAGCAACGGCGGTCCAGCGCCAACGACGACCAGATCTTGATCCCCGTCGTTGTCTAAATCGGCGAACGCGGCGCCCGAGGGCAACAGGGTGCCCCAATCAAACAGCTGACCAGTGCTGACAAATCGCGTGCCATTGAAGCGAAAAATATCGCTCGCTGGCCCAGCGCCAATGAAGACCTCCGTTTTGCCATCGCCGTCGACATCGGCCAGCGCCGCAGCCCCCCCGGTGGCGCGATGCCCGATGTACGAGATCTCAAGCCCGGTGTTCTTCGCAAAAAGGAAGGAAAGCTTTGCCGGCGGCAAAACACGCTCAATCGAGGGGTCGCCATCGCACCCAAGGAGCGCCAGTATTGCGATGAATGCGGCTAAGGTCTTCATTGGATCGACTTGTCCTTCTAGCCCAAGACGACGGCGGACGCACCGCCGAGTTGAGTCAGTGTTTCATGCGTCAAAATACCATATTTCTTGCCGCGCGACAGCGTTTGGCGGAGATGTCCATGCCCAGTGCATCGAGGCCCATCGCGTTCGCAACCGCAAGCACTGTCCCCTTGCCGCAAAACGGATCGACCACGAGTTTCGTTTCGGTTTGTTTGAGCAAGTAGTCACAGCAGAGTTGACAGGCATTGGCTCCCATGGCGCGGCTCCAGGGCATCAAGCCCGCATCGGGCAGCACATCGGGGAAAGGTTTCGTCTCTGCGCTGCGTGGGCCGGTCGCGAAACACACAAGGTGCGAATAACTGGGGCGACCCAAAGAAAACGTCCCCGCAGGTTTGCGGCACACAATGCGGTGCCACAGGAGATCGGCTCCTGCTTCTTCGGCAGCGCGTTGGATCAAATAACTCTTATCCACCCACTTGCCTCGGTAACGAATGTCGCTTTGGTAGAAGATCGCCACGCCGCGGGGCGGCACCCAACGCAGAATCAGCGCACTCGCCTCGACGAACCACGACCGCCACTGGTCGAAACTGAGTTCCGACATTTCCGAAACATCCGGCAGCGATGTGACAACACTTGTGCCCTCGTCTGCTGGGTGTGCTTTGAGGTACGCCAGCGCCTCGGTTTGGATCACACGGCGAGAGGCTTTGCGTTCGATTCCGCCCATGGGTCACGGTCCGACTGCGCTGGGAAGCAATTCACGCAGCACAGTGGCGGTTGCTGTCTTTTTGCGCGCAATGCTTGCCGGCGGCCCAGCTGCAATCAAGCTCCCACCGTCCTCGCCGCTTCCCGGGCCTAGCTCGATCACCCAATCCGCGCTCGCGATCACTTGGGGATGGTGCTCGATCACCACCAAAGAGTCGCCGCGCTCGACCAGTCGACTGAGCACGTTCATCAATTTCTCGACATCCGCAAGGTGCAACCCGGTGGTTGGTTCATCGAGCACGTAGAGCGTCGCTTCATGGCGTGTGGTCGCCGTCAATTCTGCCGCCAATTTGAGTCGTTGCGCTTCACCGCCTGAAAGCGTGTGCGAGCCCTGACCTAGACGAATATAGCCCGCACCCAGATCCACTAAGGTTTGCAGCGGGCGGCAGATCCCGGGATGCTGCGCGAAATGTTGGGCCGCTTCTGAAAGCGACAGCGCCAGCACCTGCCCCGCGTTGAGGCCCAAGTATTTTACTTCCAGCGTGCGCGGCTCAAAACGAGCACCTTCACAGGCCGCACAGGTGCGCACCACATCGGGCAAGAAGCTCATTTCGTGAGAGATGACCCCTTGCCCTTCGCAAGCAGTGCAACGACCGCCGCTGGGCGTGTTGAACGAAAAGCGCGAAGCAGAAAAGCCGCGCACCTTGGCTTCTGGCGTTAAGGCGAAGAGCTTGCGGATCTCGTCCCACACACCCAAGAACGTGGCAGGAACGGAGCGCGGCGTGCGACCAATCGGCGACTGATCGACGCACAGCGCACGCTTGAGCGATTCGTAGCCCTTGACCGCACGGTGCTCCAAGGCGGGCTCGCCCGCGAGACCCAAGGCTTCACGGACCGCCGGCAACAAGACCTGACGAACCAACGTGCTCTTACCCGAGCCGCTCACGCCCGCGACCACACACAAGCGCTGCAGCGGCACATCCACATCAACGGTCTTCAGATTATGTGCAGAAGCCCCACTCAGGCGCAGCCAGGGATGACGCGCCTCAACGGGAAGGCTCGTTCGCAATTTGGCGGGCGCGGCCAATGCACGCGCGGTGGGGCTGTGCTTCGAGGCCAGCACCTGCTTGGGCGTACCCTGTGCCATGATCTGCCCGCCCTGATCGCCGCCGCCAGGCCCCAGATCGATCAAATGATCGGCGGCGCGAATGGTATCCATGTCGTGTTCGACTACCAGCACTGTTGACCCCAGATCGACCAATTTCCGAATATTTGACAGTAATCTGAAGGTATCTACGGGGTGCAGGCCAATCGTCGGCTCATCGAGCACGTACAAGCCCCCAGTAAGCCCCGCGCCCAACTGAGCGGCGAGGCGCAAGCGCTGCATCTCGCCGCCCGAAAGGCTGCGCGCCGAGCGATCCAACGACAGGTAGCTCAGGCCGACGTCGCACAAGAACTCCAAGCGGCGCAGCAGCTCAGCAACGACCGGGCCACCAATCTTCTTCTCGTCGCCGTTGAACTTCAGCTCGCGTACCTGGCGCAGGGCCGCTTTGGCAGGCAGCCCGTTGATCTGTGCGTAGCGTTGGCCGTGCAGGCGCACCGCGCGTGGAATAGGGGCCAAGCGCGACCCATGACAATCCGGACAAGTATTGGGATCTATTGGATCTTTCTTTGCCTTCTTGCGCCCTCGCCGGCGGCTTTTTTTGGGGTCATTGAACTGCTCGCCGCTGCAGGTGGGGCACGCGCCCTGCTTGGTGTTGAACGAGAACCAACGCGGATCGAGATCGGGAACGCTGAAGCCACAGCGTGGGCAAGCCGCATGCGTTGAAAAGAATTTCTCTGCGCCTGTACCGGTTCGAACTTTCAAGGTGCCCTTGCCCCACAACAGGGCGCGTTCCAACAGCTCAAGGGTGACCGTTTTGCCAGCAACTCGCTGCGCGATGATCAGATCAATGGTGTGTTCGCGACTGCGCGCGAGCTTGGGCGGCACATCGGTGGAAACCAGCTGATCGTCGCAAATAGCATGCGTGATTCCGTCGTTTGCGGCGCGAGTGAACACGTCCAAGTAAGTGCCTTTGCGTGCTTGCACCGCCGGCGCGAGCAGCGCAAAGGTTCCCGGCTCGCCCTGCAACAATGCCAACACTGCCTGCGGCGACAGGCTAGCAATGGGCAAATCGTGAGTGGGGCAATGCGGGATGCCCAACTTGGCGAATAAGAGCCGCAGATAATGTGCAATTTCTGTGGTCGTGGAAACAGTGGAATTGGCACCCGCCCGCGAGGTCCGCTGTTCCAGCGCGATGGAAGGAGGAACGCCGCTCACCGACCCCACATCAGGGCGCGGCATGGTGGGCAAGAATTGACGCGCGTAGGGCGTGAGTGTCTCTAAAAATCGCCTTTGCCCTTCGGCGAAGATCACATCGAACACCAGTGAGCTTTTGCCCGAACCGCTGGGGCCGGTCACCACACTGAGCTTGCCATGCGGCACACTGAGCGAAATGTTCTTAAGATTATGCTCACGGGCTTCTTGTACCTGCAGCCCGTTGGCGGAACGCGCGCGCTGGCGCGGCAATGAAGGAAGATCCGCATCTTGCGCGGCGAGCGCTCGCCCGGTGGCGGTTTGTGCAGCAATTAGCGTTGACGGCGGCCCCTGGTAGACAACCGTGCCGCCACTGCTGCCACCACCTGGCCCCATGTCGATCACCCAATCTGCACTGCGGATTAGATCCAGATCGTGATCCACCACCAACACGCTGCCGCCCGCTTCTGTGATGCGGCGCAAGGTGGCAATCACGGTTTGCACTTCGTCACTGTGAAGCCCCGCGCTGGGTTCGTCGAGAATGAGCAGCGTGCCGGTCATGCTTTCGCCCAGAGCGCGCGCTAACTTGAGCCGCTGGGCTTCTCCGCCAGAAAGCGTCGTGAGCGGTTGCCCCAGCCGCAAATAGCCGAGCCCCAATTGCTGAAGGGGTAACAATGCGCGCATCACACCCAGTGAGTGCGCGAATACTTCCACCACGTCGTCAACGGTGGTTTCCAAAACGTCCGCAACAGTGAGGCCGCGGTGCTTCACCTGCAAAATACTTTCCTTGAAGCGCCGCCCTTTGCACACCGGGCACACCAGATGCACATCCGCCAAGAATTGCATCTCGACGGTTTCAAAGCCTTCGCCCGAGCAAGCGTCGCAACGCCCGCCCTCGACGTTGAAGGAATAATGCGAAGCAGTGAACCCCGCATTCAAACTAGCGGGCTCCGCCGCGAACAGTTGCCGGATGCGATCCCACGCCTTGGTGTAGGTGGCGGCATTGCCACGCGAGGTGCGACCGAGCGGCGATTGATCCACGAGCACCACGCGCTTGAGCTGGCCGGCTCCATCCAACGCGCCGTGGGTCTCGGGCAAATCCCCGGAGAAGTCGCCGAAATGGCGGGCCAGCACGCGGTGCACAATGCCCTCTGCTAGGGTGCTTTTTCCGGAACCACTGGGGCCGCTGAGCACGCACACCCGATCGAGCGGGATCTTCACGGTGACATTCTGAAGATTGTGGGCCGCTGCCTGTTTGATGGTGAGAAAGCGCGTTGCTGCTTTGGTCGCTCGGGGCGCCGCGGGGCGTGCTTTGAGAGCGCGCGCGACACTGCCGCGGCTCTTGAGTGCTTGCTCGGGAGTGCCGTCGAAGGTGATCTTTCCCCCGTTCGAGCCGGCGCCGGGCCCCAATTCGACAATGCGATCCGCAGCGCGCAACAGTGACGGATCGTGCTCGACCACCAGAACGACATTGTCGCGATCCGCGAGCTGCCGCATCAATTGAGCCAGCGGCGCCACATCCGCGGCGTGCAAACCGACCGTTGGCTCATCGATCACAAACAGCGCGTTGTGGAGCGACGTACCCAGCGCCGCAGTCAGGGTGACCCTTTGGGCCTCACCGCCGGAAAGCGTGCGCGCCTGCCGATCCAACGACAGGTAACCCAGGCCCACATTTTCCAGGAATTCCAGACGCGATTGCAGCTCGCGCCGCGCCATCTCGCCCTGCCCGGTGTGGGTGGGCAGCTCTTTGAGCAGCGCAGCGACTTCGCGGATCTCCATGCGGTGCCACTGCGCAATGTCGCGGTCCGCCAAACGATAAGAACGCGCCGCGTCGTTCAAGCGACTGCCCCCGCATTGCACGCAGGGATCGTACGAGCGGTAGCGGGCGAGAAATACCCGCACGTGCATCTTGTACGTGCGCGTCTCGAGCCAGCGGAACCAACCCATCACGCCGGGAAATCGGTTTTTCGACCAATCGCCGTCGCCCTCGATCACCAGCTTTTGCTGAGCGGCGCTGAGCTTCTCCCAGGGTACATCGAGCGGGATGTTGTGACGGGCACACAACTTCTTCAACTCGGTGCGCTCCCAGGTGGTCGATTTTCCCGACCAAGGGCGAATGGCTCCGCGGGCTAGGCTCTTCGAATGATCTGGAATGACTTTGTTCAGATCCACACCAATGGTCCGGCCGAAGCCACGACACTGGGGGCACGCTCCCACCGGTGATTCGTAAGAAAAAAGGCCTGCGACCGGCGCGAGCAGCGCCTGAGCGCACTGGGGGCAGCTCAGACCGCGCTTCAGGATCATGGAAAGCGCAGCGGCGTCATTCTCGGATGCCGACGCGGCGAACAGCGCCACTTCGCCCCCTGAGGCGTTCCACCCACTCTCCACGCTCTGGGCGAGTCGCTCAACGTCGCGCTGTTGTAGTGTCAAGCGATCCAACACCACGTGCGACGCCTTACTGCGCGCCACTTCCGATGGCTTGATCTGATCGATGTCCTTGATCTTACCATCGATCATGAGTCGCCAATAACCGGCTTGCTGCACGCTGTCCCGCAGCGTCAGGTACTGCTCGGCGTTCTGCTTGGGCAAGGGGTAACCCAGCACCACGCGCTGCTCCGGCATTTGGTTCACTGCGCGACGCGCGGCCCCGTGAGCGTCCAGATCGATCGCAGGCACGCCGTGCTCGGGACAATACGGCTGCGATTCTCGGGTGAACAGCGCACTCAGGTACGGCTCCAGATCCGCCATCGTAGCGACGGTGGATCGTGAGCTCTTCACCGGCGCGCGGCGATCCACCGCAATGCCGGCGGGAACGGGCTCCAACTTATCAATCGGAGGGCGCTCCAGCCGCTCTAAGAACTGACGCGCGTAAGGGCTGAAGCTTTCAACAAACCTGCGCTGCCCTTCGGCGTACAGCGTATCGAGTGCGAGACTGCTCTTACCGGCACCGCTTGGGCCCGCGAGCACCACCAGCTGCCCGGGCTCAAGCTGCAGCGCCACGTCCTTCAAGTTGTGGGTGCGGGCACCAACGAGCACCGT
>DATJEQ010000381.1:0-3049 GCA_035496495.1 Polyangiaceae bacterium | reverse complement strand
CCGCCGCCTTCGTGATGCTGAGTTCGCGAACGCCGCACAACGAAACCAACACTTCGCCCAACCGCGCAATGGGGCTGGCGGTGCGCAGGTTGCAAACCGAACCGGAGTGCAACGAGATCTCCGTCTTGCCGGAGGTGGAATCCCCAACGACAAGTGTGCCGGAAAGCTTGCGGTCAAAGGCCAAGAGCACGAGATTCAACAGCGGGGCTTGGGCAAAGCTGCCGCTGGACGTTCGTTTGACCGCCAACACCACAAGGAGAGACTATCAGAACCGTCAGGCAAAACGAGCAAGCCGTAATGAGCGCGCAACAAAGAGGCGGAGCTGTAAGACAACCGAAGACAAACCCGTACAAAAGCCGCGTTGCCACTACTCGGCATTAACAATCACAAACGCGGCGGATTCCAGCGGCTTGGGGCGCTAGTGCTGCGCCTCTGAGGACGCTACGATTGCTGATCATGACCTTTCGACTCTCTGCGGCGGCGTTATTGCTTGTCTTGAGTTTCCTGTGTGCCTGTAGCGCAGGCGGGACGTCCGCTGGTGGCGGCGGAGTCGCTGGGCAAAGTTCAATGGCTGGGGGTCAGCCGGGCACTTCGGGTGGATCGCACACGGGGGCCGGCGGTTCGACGGGTTCACCGAACGCGGGGGCGGGCGGTGCAGTGGCATCGGGCGGTGCAATGGCATCGGGCGGTGCAGGCACTGGCGGTGCTCCGATGGTGTGCTGCCTTGCACTGCCGGTGTGTAGTCCGGGTGAAACGCAGTTCGACAACCAAGTCGATTGCCCTGCGAATTCTCAATGCCACGCCGTCAGCATTTGCTGCAGCACTATTTGGTGCGCAGGCGCGTCATCGTCGGATGCCGGCACGTGCAACCGCGACGCGGAATACAACCGCCACTACGTTGCAACGAGCGTCAGTGAGTGCACCACGGTCCGTTACGCCTGTGAGGCCAATACCACGGCGTTTCAAAACGCGTGTGGCTGCGGCTGCGAGCAACCCACGAGCTGCCCACAAGCGGTTGATTGCATGCCCGGCCCGGGTCCCTCTGATCCGCTGTGTACCGATCGCACGATGTGCCCGTTCTCAATCCGAGCGCTGTGAGGCGTCAGCGTCCGGGGCCTACGACGGACTGAGTTTGGACCGTGCTGTCAAAAAAGGCTTTCACGGCGACGGTGTGACCGGAATCGGCATCGGTGCACGTGATGTCGTAGGAGCCGCAAACCTGAGCGCTGTAGTTGTTCAGAGCAGTGACGCGGCTGAACGACACAGTTCCTGTGATCTCAGCAGTTTCGCAGGTGATGCTTGGAATATCTCCGAAGGAGAGGGTGGCCTCGAGTTGCTGCGGCGTGTAGCTGCCGCTGGCTCCTTGGTATGCCGCAGTGAGGATGAACCCTTGCCCCAAGGTCGCGGATTGCCAACCCACGTCGATGACGTTCATGCCCGTGGGGTGACGGGCTTTCCAATCGGAACCCCCGACTGCGCTGCCGTCGAGGGAAAGGGCTTCCAGCTTTTCTGGATCGGGACAAGGGGTGGGGGCCATAGGCAGCCCCCCCGCGCCTCCGCCGCTCAAACCACCGTCGCCAACCTGCGAACCAGATCCGCCACTGTCGCCGCCATCAGTAGCGACCGTGCCATTCCCCGATGCACCCTGAGCAGATCCCCCATGTGCAGATCCGCCCTGCGCTAACCCACCCTGAGCACTGCCCCCAACGTTCGTTCCGCCCAGTGAGGGATCGCCACCAGCGGAGTTGGCTCCCGCGTTCGCAGAATGAGTTCCGGCGGTATTCGCGCCAGCGCCCTGGGTGCCGGCAGCGGTCGTTCCGCAGCCCAGCGCTAACACCAACCCCAGTGCTGATGCCGCGCGCGATATGCAGAGAGCCTGAGAAGCAATCACCTGAGAAGCAATCATGGGTGCAGCCTATTGTCTACTCACTACCATGCGCGCGCGAGCACGGCTACCCGTTCACGGCGTGCAGCCGGGATTGAGATCACCGAATACCTCAAATTCCCATAGAGAATTGCCGTATTGAGTGGTGCGTTTGCGCGAGAACATCCGCACATAACGTGCCGTCACGTTAAGATTAGTAATGGCATCGAATCCGCCATTGCCCGCCGGATCGGTGAAAATCGTTGCCCAGGGGCCCGCGCCGTTTGTGCCGTCTGCGGCAACTTGAATGTCGTAATCGGCGCTCGCTGCTGTTTCCCACGTGAGATCGACGCGACTGATGTGGCGCGCCTGACCCAAGTCTACGTAGATCCACTGTGGATTGCTGAAGGCGCTGGACCAACGTGTACTGAAATTGCCATCGATGGCCTTGCCGGCCCCTAGGGTACTACTTTCCTGTGACGACGCCACCGCTGCGCTGCGAGGCAGAGCGTCTTCAATGCAGGTGCCCGGCGCGGGCGGCACTAGGCAATTCGGATCTGGAGCGGCGCCGAAAATGAAGTCGCTGGACCACATGCCGCTCGTGGGCCCCGGTACGAATACCGTCGGCTGCCCTTGCACCACGCCGGAGAAACGGACCGAAACTCGATCATTCAGCGCAAACTGGTTGGCGGCGAGCACGCGTCGGTAGGTGAAGCTGCCGTTCGAGTTGCGCACCACGCCGTTGCTGATGATGCTGCCGGAGGTGATTTGCGTGCCATTGCGGCGGATCACTGCTTGCACGTCTGACTGCAATTGGCTGAATGTGACCGAGAACTCCAACGAACCATTGGGCAATGCTTTGATGTAGGGGTGACAGCCCGGCGCGCAGTCGATACCCGTCCCGTAGAAATACGGTGGCAGCCAAATCTGTTCTTGCGGCCCGGGCGTGAATACACCGGGCGAATTGGGCTTGTATGAATAGAAGCGCGCACTGATCGTGTCGCCCGCGTGGTACTGCGCCGCAGGAGCAACCCGGCGGTAGCTGAATGTGCCGTTGGCGTTGTGCACCTCGCTGCTGACGATGTTGCCGGAAATGTTTTGCACGCCGTTTTGCTTCACGAACACTTCCACATAGGCTTGGTGTGCATTGAACGTGATCGAATACTCGATGTCCCCATTGCCCAA